>DJAN01000312.1:1285-9809 GCA_002429615.1 Lysobacteraceae bacterium UBA6001 | reverse complement strand
GATCTCACCGGCGGCCACGCCGGCACCGCAGATCGCGCGTTCCGGCACGCTGGCCGGGCACAGGTCGTCGGTGAGCACGCCGGCCAGCACGTTGGCCGGGGCCTGCGCGGCCACCGCATAGGCCAGCGCGGCGCCCTCGCCATCGCCGACCAGCAGCGGCAGGCGATAGGTCGGGATATGCAGGTAGGCCTGCACGTAGCGCGAGAAGTTCTCCACGTCGCCGGAGCCGAACACGCACTTGCCGCTGTCCTTGCCCAGCACTTCGTACAAATGCGCGGTATCGACCATCACCACCAGCGCGCCGTCCTCGCGCAGCGCTTCGGCCTGGCGCTGGCGCGCGGCGGCATCGCGCGCGCCACCGGCGAACCACACCACCACCCGTTGCGGCTCGCCTTGCGGCTGCAGCACGGGCACGTTTTCGAAACGCCCGTGCGACACCTTCTCCGGTGCCTTGTCCGGCGTGCCGGCGGGCGCGGCCAGGGCGGCGGGGATGGCCAGCGCGAGCGCGGCGGGCAGGACGCGGATCAGGTCACGAAGAGGCATGGGCGGTTTCGTCTGGAGCGAGGAAGGGCCTGGGCGGTGTGCCAGGGGTCGACTCATTCGGCATCGGGATGGCGCTGGCGCCATTGCGCCAGCTTCTCGCGGTAGCGTGCCACTTCCTCCGCATAGAGGTCGTAGATGCACAGCGGGCAGCCGCTGCCGCAGCACTCGTTCGGCGCAGGTTCGACCGGCGGCTCGGGGCGCGGATCGTCGGCAAGGGCTGCGGCAGGCTCGGGCATGAGGGAAACGGAGAACGGCAGGCGCTCATTCTATCCAGTCGTCCGCGTCACGCCGTGATCGCCCTCGCCCCGGCGCAATGGCATTCAGCCGATGGCGCGACGCAGGTTGGCGCGCGCCTGTGCATCACAGCGCGCATGGAACCAGTCGCTGAGGAAGATGCGCGGCTGCGCCAGCACGCCGCGCAGGAAACGCCGGCGGTTGATGCGGTACAGGAAGGCCGGGACATGCCCCCGATATTCCTCGGCGATGGCCTGGTCGTAGGCATCGAATTCGGCCGGCGGCGCGGCCAGGATCGCCATGTCGCAGTCGAGCATCAGCGCCGCATCCGCATCCACATCCTGCGGGGTGAGCTGGCCATGCCGCGCGGTCAGCCCGATCAGCTCGGCCACGCGCGCGTCGTCGATGCCGGCCGCCGGCCACCAGCGTGGGATGGTCTCGCGCGCCAGCGCCGCGGAACGGGCCTCATTGTCGCGCTGGCCGGGCTCGTAGATGGCGTCATGGAACAGCAGCGCCAACGCCACCTCGCGCGGCTGCCGCCAGCCGGGGCCGGCGGCCACGCCGGCATCGGCGCCGAGGGTGAACTTGCCGTTCACGATGTTGTCCAGGCTGCGGTCATTGCGGAACACCAGCACCACGTCGGACGACTGCACGCCGGCCTGGAAGCCGATGCTGCCGCCGGTGAGCTTGACGAACACCGGCTGCGACCAGCTGCCATCCGGATTCTTCATCGACATCAGGCCATGGCCGCGGCGGCCGCCGATGACCAGGCCGGCCTTGATGGTGTCCGGGATGACGACGATGGCACGGGCCTCGTCGAGCAGCTTGTCCGGAATGGACTGCTCGGGAATCTTCTGGATTTCGTTGAGCACCCTCACCGCGTTGCGCGCGCGCTGGTCTTCTTCGGGGCCGGCAATGGCATGGCCGGCGGCGGCGAACGACAGGGACAGCAGCAGGGCAAGACGCGACAGGCGGGGCATGACGGGCTCCAATGAACGATCGCGGAAAGATAAGGCAATGGCCGACGTTAGTCGCGCCGGGGTGAATCGCTCATTAGCGCGGGTGCCGGTCATTGACCCGGTCCATCGCGACGATCGAGCGCACGAGCAGGCGGCCGGGCGCCGGTCTGACACAATAGCGACCATGCCCGACGCACCGAATACCGCCCTGCTGGCGGTCAATCTAGGCACGCCCGAGGCGCCCACCCCGAAAGCGGTGCGGCGCTACCTGGCCGAGTTCCTCGGCGATCCGCGCGTGGTGTCGATCCCGCACTGGCTGTGGAAGCCGCTGCTGCACGGCCTGATCCTGCCCCTGCGCGGCCCGCGCTCGGCGGAGAAGTACGCGCAGGTGTGGCTGCCGGGCGGCTCGCCGCTGGCGGTGCATACCGCCGCCCTGGCCACTGCGATGCAGGCCGAGCTGCCCACGTGGCGGGTGGACTGGGCGATGCGCTATGGCGAGCCGGCGCTGCGCCGCGCCCTGGACCGCCTGGCCGATGCCGGCATCGGCCGGATCGTGGTGTTGCCGCTGTACCCGCAGTTCTCGACCACGACCACCGCCTCGGTGCAGGACGTGGTCGATGCGTGGCGGCAGCGCCATCCCGATGTGCGCGTCGACCTGGTCCGCGACTATGCCGAGGATCCGGCCTGGATCGCGGCGGTGGCGGGCTCGATCCGCGCCTATTGGGAAACCCATGGCCGAGGCGAGCAGCTGATGTTCTCGTTCCACGGCCTGCCGCAGCGCGTGGCCGACGACGGCGACCCCTACCCGCAGCGCTGCGAGGCCAGCGCGCGCGCGATCGCCGGCGCGCTGGGCCTGGCCGATGACCAGTGGCGGCTCGGCTACCAGTCGCGCTTTGGCCGCGAACGCTGGTTGCAGCCCTACGCCGAGCCGGCCTTGTGGGCCTTGGCCGAGGCCGGCACGCGACGCATCGACGTGGTCTGCCCGGGCTTCGCCACCGACTGCCTGGAAACGCTGGAGGAAGTGGCGATGGGCTTTTCCCACACGCTGGCCGAACGCGGCGCCGAGCTGCACTACATTCCCTGCCTCAATGCCGCGCCCACGCACGCGGCGGCGCTGGCCGACCTGGCGCGACGCGGGTGAGCGGCGTGCGTGAGTTCGCCTGCACCCTGCCCTTCGGCGAACTGCGCGGCCTGCGCTGCGGCCAGGACGGTGGACGCCGCGTGCTGGCCCTGCACGGCTGGCTCGACAACGCCGCCAGCTTCCTGCCGCTGGCCGCCGAGCTGCACGGGCTGGACCTGGTGATGATCGACCTGCCCGGGCACGGCCACAGCGCCGCGCTGCAGGCGGGCAGCGAATACACGATGATCGGCGCGATCGGCAACGTGCTGGCGGTGGCCGATGCGCTGGGCTGGGACCGCTTCACCCTGCTGGGCCACTCGATGGGCGCGGGGATCGCCAGCCTCGTGGCGGCAGCGGTGCCGGCGCGGATCGAAGCGCTGGTGGTGATCGAAGCGCTGGGCGGCCTGGGCGAACAGGTGGACAACACCGCGACCCGCCTGCGCGAGAGCGTGGAGGCGGCGCATGCGCTGTCGGGCAAGCCGCTGCGCGTATTCCCGAACCTGGAAGCGCCGGTGCGTGCACGGATGATGGCCAACCAGCTCGATGAGGCCAGCGCGCGCCTGCTGGTGGAACGCGGCGTCCGCGCGGTCCCCGGCGGCTACAGCTGGGGCAGCGACCAGCGCCTGACCCTGCCCACGGCGGTGCGCATGACCGAGGCGCAGATCGACGTGCTGGTGGAGGCGGTGGAATGCCCGACGCTGGTGATCTTCGCCACGCCGGCACAGCCCTATTTCCCGGAGCCGCTGCGCACGCGCCGCGCAAGCCTGCTGCGCGATGGCCGCCTGCAGGTCCTCGAAGGCACGCACCACCTGCACATGGAAATGCCGGCGAAGGTGGCGGCGCTGATCCAGCCGTTCCTCGACGACACCGCGCGCTGAACTAGGCCGGTTGCAGCAGCCTGCGCAGCTGCGCCTTCAGCGAGCGCCCCTGGCGCTGGAAGTATTCGCGTTCCACGCGCCATAGCGGGAAGCGTCGTTCCACCTCATGCCAGAACGCCGGCGAATGATTGGCCTGGATCAGGTGGCAGAGCTCGTGCACCAGCACGTACTCGAACGCCTCCGGGCGGCCGAGCACCAGCGCCAGGTCCAGTGCCAGGCTGCCGTCGGGCGCCAGCGAGCCCCACTGCGAGGACATCACCTTCATCCGTATCCGCGAAGGCGCGCGCGGCAGCGAAGGCAGGTAGCGCGGCAACCAGTGGCCGACATCCGCGCGCGCCTGCGCCTCATAGAAGTCACGCAGCGCGCGTGCCATCAGCGGCGCACCCGCGCGTGCAGGCAGGTGGAAATGGATGCCGTCGGCGTCCTGCTCGACCCGCGTATAGCGCGCCACGTGCCAATGCAGTGGCAACAGGTCGCCGCGCAACGGCAGCTGCTGGCCAGGGACATCACGCTGCAGCGCCGGCAGCAGCGTGTCTTCCGCGTAACGGGCCAGCTGCGTCGCCAGCCATTCACGATGTTCGTGCAGGAAGCGCTCACCGGCGACGAGGCTGGCGCGCGTCGGCAGGGTGAGCCGGGCGCCGCGTTCGTCGACACTGAGCTTGATGCGCCGGGCGCGTGGATCGCGCACGCGCAGCACTTCGATTTCCTGTTCGTCGTCCAGCCGCAGGCGCACGCAATCACGCTGCAGGGTGCGCGGCGAGGAGGCGATCAGCCGGGGGAATAACTTCGCCATGACACGCACAGCATACGCCCGTCATGGGCGCATGCGTCAGCGGGGATCAGGTCTCCGCCTTGCTCAACTTCAGCGCTTCTTCCAGTAGGAGAAACAGACGGCGGACTTCGGCACTCATCAGGGCGAAGCGCGCGTCCAGCTCGGCGCGCACGCCGTCCTGGTCGGCATTCTCCAGCTGGTCGAGCGCGCCGTCGAGGAACTTCAGCTTGCGCACGCCGAGGTCATCGCCGAGGACGAACGACACGTGATCGTCCAGCACCAGCGCCAGCTTGGTGACCTGCTTGCCGGCCTCCAGGTGCTTGTCGATCTCCTCGCAGCGCAGCTCCTGGTGCTGGCACTTCACCACCGCGCCGCCTTCGATCGGATCCTTCATCTCGCACTCCTCGCCCAGGCTCAGGCCTTCGGGCAGGGGTTCGCCGGCGATCCAGCCGGTAAGGATCGAGCGCGGTGCGACTTCCGCATTCAGCGGCAGCGCCGGGAACGAACCCAGCAGGCCGCGGATCTCGGTCATGACGTTCTCGCCGGTCTTGCGACTGGAGGTGTCCACGGCCACGTAGCCGTGCTGCAGGTCCAGCATGGCGTCGGTGCGCGAGCTCTTCACGAAGGCGCGCGGCAGCAGCTCGTGGATGAGGTCATCCTTGAGGCGCTTGCGGGCCTTGCCGCCGGGGCGCCGGCCTTCCTTCTCCTCGATCTCGGCGACTTTACGCGCGAGCAGATCGTTGACCACCGAGCCCGGCAGGATCTTGTCCTCGCCGCCGACGGTGAGCCAGAGGAAATCACCCTGGCGGTGCGACAGCACTTCCTGTTCATCGCGGCCAAACGGCGAGATGAAGCCGCGCGAGGTCATTTCCAGCGGGCCGACCGGCTTGAGCAGCGCCTCCGGCAGGAGTTTGTCGATTTCGGAGAAGTCGAGCGTGGTGGGGAAGCGGAACAGCGTCAGGTTGCGGAAGAACATCGAATATCCATTAGGTGGAAGCGGACCCGCCGGGCGCACCGATGGGCCGGGAAGTCGTGTTACCTGGCGTCGTGGTCGGTGCCGGCCAGCCAGGCATGCGCATCGGGCAGCGGCGTGTCGCCGCGGCGCCCCAGCGCCATGAAGTCGAACAGCGTGCCGTCGGCCAGCTGCGAGGGACGGACCTGGCCCATGGCACGCGCGATCTGCTCGGTGCGGCCCGGGCTTTCCTTCTCCCACTGCTTGAGCATCAACCCGACCTGGCGACGCTGCAGGTTCTCCTGGCTGCCGCACAGGTTGCACGGGATGATCGGGAACTGGCGCGCCTGCGCGTAGTCGATGATGTCGCGCTCGGCCACGTAGGCCAGCGGACGGATCACCACGTGCTTGCCATCATCGCTGAGCAGCTTGGGCGGCATGGCCGCCAGCTTGGCGTGGTGGAACAGGTTCATGAAGAACGTCGCCATCATGTCATCGCGATGATGGCCCAGCGCGATCTTGGTGAAGCCCTGCGCCTCGGCATACGCGTACAGTGCGCCGCGGCGCATGCGCGAACACAGCGAGCACATGGTCTTGCCTTCCGGGATGACGCGGCTCACCACCGAATAGGTGTCCTGCTCGATGATGTGGTACGGCACGCCCAGCGCGCGCAGGTACTCCGGCAGCACGTGTTCGGGGAATCCCGGCTGCTTCTGGTCGAGGTTGACCGCGACCAGTTCGAAGTCGACCGGTGCCTTGCGGCGCAGCTGCAGCAGGATGTCGAGCAGGGTGTAGCTGTCCTTGCCACCGGACAGGCAGACCATGACCTTGTCGCCCGCCTCGATCATGCCGAAGTCGGCGACGGCCTGGCCCACCTGGCGGCGCAGGCGCTTGGCCAGCTTGGCCTGTTCGCGTTCGGCCACGCGCGGATCGCGGCGCGGCGGTAGCGGATCGGGGAGGGAGATGACGGCGCTCATCGGGACATTCTACCGGGTCGGCCGGAGCCGCCGGCGCCGGTATCCGGCTGCCATGCGAGGGCCACGCCGGCCGGTGTAAGCTCCAGGCAGATGGACACGCCAGATCCCGCCACCGTCGTCGAACGCCTGCATGCGCTGCGCGCTGAGCACCGCGAGCTGGACGCGGAGATCAGCCGCCGGGTGATCGACCTGGCGCAGGACGAGCTGACGATCAAGCGGATGAAGAAACGCAAGCTGCAGCTGAAGGACTGCATCGCGCGGCTGGAAAGCGCGTTGATTCCTGACGAGCCGGCTTGATGGCGTGCTGCCTGGTGGCGGCGGGATCCGGCCCGGCTTGATCCGCCGCCTGTAGGAGCGGCTTCAGCCGCGACCGGAAATCTTCGGCGCCGATACGGCTATCCCGCGCAGGGAAACACCCCGCGTCGCGGCTGAAGCCGCTCCTACAAGTACGGTGGCAGGTGCAGCGGTAGGTACGGCGGCGGGTGCGCGGCGCGAATTACGCCTTCCGCCGCCCGCGCAGGCTCAATCCTGCGCGGCCACTTCCTCCGGCTTCGCCGCCGCCGGGCTGACCCGCTCGATCGTGTGGCGCAGCTCACGGCCGAGGATGAACTTGGCGTCCTTGGCCCAGGTATCCAACCGCTCGTCGAACATCAGCTTGCTGTTCTCGTCCGGCCATACCAGGCGCAGTTCGCGCATCTTCTGGATGAAGCCGCGGAACAGGCTCTTGTCGAAGAATTCCGGCGCGGCGGGCGCGTACAGCAGGCTCAGGCGCTGCGCGGCCTGCTGGCACAGGCTCTCCAGCTCACCGGCGCCCAGCGTGCCCGGGCCGTTCTTCACCAGCACCGAGATGGCGATGTAATAGCGCTCGAACGCCTGCTGCAGGGAATGGCCGATCGCACGCAGGCGGAACACCTCGTCGGTCTGCCCGGTGTTGCGCGCCAGGATGCCGCCGTCGTCCTCGTTGACGTTCATCAGCAGGCCTTCGCGCACGAACAGATCGATGGTCTGCTCGATGCGGCCGGCAAACTCGTCCTCGGTCCACGGCAGGAACAGCTCGGTCTGCAGGAACGGATAGACAGTGCGGCCCAGCCGCACCAGGCCGGCACGGCTCATGCGACGGTTGTTCTGGAAGCAGCACGCCACCCACGACGACGCGGTGAACAGGTGGATGACGTTGTTGCGGAAATAGCTCAGCAGCACCGCGGTATCGCCGCTGACGCTCAGCACATCGCCCAGCGGATGCGGCGTGCGGGTGAGGACGTTGATTTCCTCGGCGTGGGCGATGATGCGCTCGGGCGAATGCGGGGTCACCGTGACCCGGTCCGAATACGGCATCTCCACCAGCAGCTTCTTGCACAGCTCGATCTGCGCGATCAGGTCGGCCTCGCCCATCGCGTGCTTGGGCGTGGACAGCAGCGCCAGCGCCAGCAGGTTGATCGGATTGACGTCGGCCGCGCCGTTGACGTGCACCTGGATCTGGTCGGCAAGGCTGTCGACCGCGCGCGACAGCCAGCTCGGCTTCTCGTCCTCGGACAGCGGCTGGCCGTTCCACTCGGGCGCTTCACGGGCCAGCACGTCATTGAGCGAGATCGGCTCGCCGAAGTTCACCACCACCTGGCCGTAGTTCTGCTTGAGCACCTTGGGGATGCCCCACAGCAGCGCCCAGATCGATTCCTTCTCCTTCGGCCGGCCGCTCAGCTCGTCGAGGTAGCTGTTGCCTTCCATCAGCTTCTCGTAGCCGATGTAGACCGGCTGGAACAGCACCGGCTTGCGCGGCTGGCGCAGGAACGCGCGCAGCGTCATCGCGATCATGCCGCCCTTGGGCTGCAGCAGGCGGCCGGTGCGCGAGCGCCCACCCTCCACGAAGTATTCGATGGAATAGCCGCCGCCAACCAGCTGGGCGACGTACTCGCTCAGCACCGCCGAATACAGCGCGTTGCCCTTGATGGAGCGGCGGATGAAGAACGCGCCGCCCTTGCGCAGCAGGGTGCCGACCACCGGCAGGTTGAGGTTGATGCCGGCCACGATGTGCGGCGGCACGATGCCGCGCTCGTACAGCAGGTAGGACAGCAGCAGGTAGTCCATGTGG
>DJAN01000312.1:382-1148 GCA_002429615.1 Lysobacteraceae bacterium UBA6001 | reverse complement strand
AGTCCATGTGGCTGCGGTGGCTGGGCACGTAGACGACTTCATGCCCCGGCGCGGCCTGCTTGACCTTGTCCAGGTGGTGCACCAGCACGCCGGCGTAGATGCGGTTCCAGACGTGGGTGAGCAGGAAGCTGGCCGAACGCACCACCGGGCTGGAGTAGTCCGCGGCGATCTCCCAGGCGTAGGCATGCGCCTTGCGCCAGGCATCGACCGGCTTGCTGTTGTCGCGCTTGGCCTGGACGGCGATGGCCTCGCGCACCGGTTCGGCCGCGAGCACCTGGTCCACCAGCAGGCGGCGGGTCGACAGGTCCGGGCCGATCACCGCTTCGCGGATGCGGCGGAAGTGCGTGCGCAGCACGCGCTGCAGCTTGCGCAGGGTGCGCTCGGGCGGCAGGCCCTCGTCCACGGTCTGGCGCAGCGAGATTGGCGGCGCGAAGCGCACGATGGTGGTGCGGCCGTTGAGCAGCACCGAGAGCAGGCGGCGGAAGCGGCCGACCAGCGCCCAGTTTTCCGAGAACAGCACCGCGAACCAGCCGCTCTGCTTGTCCGGGGCGCGGCCGACGAAGATCGAGACCGGCACCAGGTGCACGTCCAGGTCGGGACGCGAACGGTGCGCCTGCAGCAGCTTGGCCAGGGAGTCGGAGTGGGTCTTGGCGCCGCGCTGCTCGGGAATGATCGAATTGCTGCTGCTGCGCCGCGACAGGGCCAGGTAGGCGCGCTTGCGCTGCAGCGGGTCGCCGGGCAGCGGCACCAGCGGCGACGGCAGGCC
>DJAN01000312.1:0-226 GCA_002429615.1 Lysobacteraceae bacterium UBA6001 | reverse complement strand
ACCAGCGGCGACGGCAGGCCGGCCTCGCGGCAGGCCTTGTCGAGGATCAGCGCGTTCGACAGGCCGTAGTCCTCAAGCACGTACACCACCGGCCGGCCGTCGTTGTACTGGCCGGGGTGCTCGGGCTCGATGGTCAGGCCCAGCCAGGGATCGGCAAACCGGCCCAGCAGGCGCGCCCACAGCGGACGACGGACCGGGCGCGGCGCGGCGGGCGGCGCCATCGGCA
>DJAN01000089.1:362-7318 GCA_002429615.1 Lysobacteraceae bacterium UBA6001 | reverse complement strand
GGAGCGGCTTCAGCCGCGACTGCCATCCCACCGCCCACGACGCCACCCGTCGGGGCTGAAGCCCCTCCCACATGAGGCGCTGTTTGAGCCAGGCCGGGTCGCGGCTGAAGCCGCTCCTACATGGATGCATAGATGCATACATGCCTGCACATCTACGGCACCCGCGATACCGCTGGGCGCTTACCCCAGCCTGCGCACCTGGTGCACGCCCGGCAGCGCATCCAGCTTGCCCAGCAGGGTCGACAGCTGGCCGTAGTCACTGACCTTCAACCGCAGCCGCAGCTGCGCCTGCCCGCTGTCGCGCACGTTGTCGCTGTTGATCTCCAGCACGTGCGCGTCCTCCTGCGCGATCAGGTTGGTCACATCCTTCAGCAGATAACGGCGATCCACCGCGCGCACCTGCACATCCACCTCGTAACCGCTCACCGCCTGCCCCCACTCCACCGGCAGCAGCCGCTGCGGATTGGCCGCGCCCAGCCGCGCCAGCGCGGCGCAGTCGGCGCGGTGCACGGTGACGCCGCGCGCCTGGGTGAGATAGCCGACGATCGGCTCGCCCGCCACCGGCTGGCAGCAACGCGCCAGCTGCACCAGCAGGTTGCCCACGCCCAGCACGGTGAACTTCGACTTGCCCAGCCCGGTGCGCTTGGCCGTGGGGCGCGGCAGTGGCGGCGGCGCCTGCTGCGCGCGCTCGGCTTCCAGCAGCGCGCGGCTGACCTGGCTCGGGCCGGTATCGCCCAGCGCCACCTGGATGTACAGGTCGTCCACGCTGTCGGCATGGAAACGCTTGGCCGCCACCATCAGGTCGGCCTGCTGCAGGCCCAGCCGCTTGAGTTCGCGATCGAGCAGGTCACGCCCGGCCTGCACGTTGCGGGCCCGGTCGAGCTTGTGGAACCAGGCACGCACCTTGTCGCGCGAACGCCCGCTGGCCAGGAAGCCGTTGGCCGGCAGCAGCCAGTCGCGGCGCGGATCGGCTTCCTTGGCGGTCATGACCTCGACGCGGTCGCCGCTGCGCAGCTTGTAGGTCAGCGGCACGATGCGTCCGCTGACCTTCGCGCCACGGCAGCGATGCCCGACCATGGTGTGCACGTGATAGGCGAAATCCAGCGGCGTGGCGCCCTGCGGCAGGTCGATCACCTCGCCCTTCGGGGTCAGCGCATAGACCCGGTCCTCGACCAGCTCGGCATCCAGCGCGCCGGCCAGCTCGCCCGCCTCGCCCTCCTGCGACTGCTCCAGCAGCTGGCGCATCCAGGTGATCTTGCGGTCGAACGACTTCTCCGCGCCCTTGCCGCCTTCCTTGTACTTCCAGTGCGCGGCCACGCCGAGCTCGGCCTGGGCATGCATCTCGTGGGTACGGATCTGCACCTCTACCGTGCGCCCTTCCGGGCCGACCACGGCGGTGTGCAGCGAGCGGTAGTCGTTGGCCTTCGGGCGCGCGATGTAGTCGTCGAACTCGCTGGGCACCGGCGCCCACAGCGCATGCACCACGCCAAGCGCGGCGTAGCAGGCGGCGACGTCGTCCACCATCACCCGCAGCGCGCGCACGTCGTAGAGCTGGTCGAACGCCAGGCGCTTCTTCTGCATCTTCCGCCAGATGCTGTAGATGTGCTTCGGCCGGCCGCTGACCTCGGCATGCAGGCCCTGCTGGGCCAGTGCCTGGGTCAGCGCGCGGCGTACCGACTCGATATAGCGCTCGCGCTCCACGCGCGTCTCGTCCACCTCGCGCGCGATGCGGCGGTAGGTGTCCGGCTCCAGGTAGCGGAACGCCAGGTCCTCCAGCTCCCACTTCAGCTGCCAGATGCCCAGCCGGTTGGCCAGCGGGGCGTGGATATCGCGGGTCAGCTGCGCCAGCGCGCGGCGCTCCGGCTCGGGCAGGCGGCTGGCCGCGCGCATCCGCGCCAGCTGGCGCGACAGCAGGATCGGCACCACGCGCAGGTCGTGGATGATCGCCAGCAACAGGCGCCGCAGACCCTCGCTGTTGCGCCCGGCCTCGCGGCCGGCATGCAGCACCCAGACCTGGTCGGCCGCGTCCTGGCCTTCGAGCAGGCCGGCCAGCACCTGCCGGCGCGGGGCGTCCAGCGGCAGCGTCGGCACCGCCTCGCGCAGGCCCGGCAGGTCGAACAGCAGCGCCGCGACCAGGGTGGCCTCGTCGGCCGATAGCAGGTGCAGCAGGTCCAGCGTCTCGGCCAGCACCGGCCAGGCGGGGATCGCATCGGCACCGGACGGCTGCGCGGCCCATGCCTGCGCCAGCGCCTCGCGCAGCGGGGGCGCGATCGCCGCCGCCGAGCGGCGGTCCACCAGGTCTTCGAAATGGGCAGGGGGCGGGCGATGCACGGCGGATCGGTCTAACAGGTTGCGTCTACACTATCGCGCATCTCCCGCCTGGAACCAATGTCATGCGACTGTCCCGTCCGCTCGTGTCCGGCCTCGCCCTGGCCATCGCCCTCAGCCTGCCGGCCGGCGCGGCCTTCGCGCAGCGCGCCGTCAGCGGCGACCTGGAGCAGGAAATGACACCGGCCCAGTTCAAGGCCGCCGGCCTGCAGAAGCTGTCCCCGGCGGAACTGGCCGCGCTCAACGACTGGCTGCAGGGCAAGGTCGCCGCCGAAACCGAGAAGGCCACCACCGCGGCCGCGGCCGCGGGCTCCAGCACCGCCGCGCTGGCGCAGGCACGCGAGGAAGGCCGCCAGGAAGTGATCAACAAGAACCGCGGCTTCCTCGATTTCGGCAGCAAGGACCCGATCGAAAGCACCATCGACGGCGAGTTCACCGGTTTCGGCAAGGGACGCCGCTACGTGCTGGCCAACGGCCAGGAGTGGGAGCAGACCGAAGCCACCGAACTGCGCGTGCGCAAGGACAGCCCCAAGGTGAAGATCAAGCCGGGCCTGATCGGGGTGTGGTACATGCAGATCGAGGGCTACAACACGATGCCGAAAGTGCGCCGGGTGAAGTAAGCCGATGCCTGAGTCCGACGCAGCTGCCGCGCCTGCCCGCGAAGCCGGGTTGATGCCGGCGCTGCGCCGGTTCTTCCGCCGCAGCGAAGGTGGCTTCATCGCACTGGCGCTGCTGGTCGGGCTGATTGCCGGCCTGCTGACACTGCTGCAGGCCGGGCTGGCGCATTCGCTGCAGGCCTGGCTGTACGGCTTCGACGAGAACGAACGCCTCAGCTCGGTGGCCGAGGTCGGGCTGGATGCGCTATGGGTGTTGCCGGTCGGCGGCCTGCTGGTCGGGCTGATCGGGCGCGCGGCGCGCGCGCGCCGGCGCCAGCTGCTCGATGCGGTGGAAGCCAACGCGCTGCACGGCGGGCGCATGTCGATGCGCGACAACCTGGTGGTCTCGTTGCAGACGCTGCTGTCCAATGGCTTTGGCGCCTCGGTGGGGCTGGAGGCGGCATACACCCAGATGGGCGCGGGCAGTGGCTCGCAGCTGGGCAAGGTGCTGCGCCTGCGCCGTGCCGATATCCGCACCCTGGTTGGCGCCGGTTCGGCCGGCGCGATCGCCGCCGCGTTCGGCGCGCCGCTGGCCGGTGCGTTCTATGCATTCGAGATCGTCATCGGCGCCTATACGCCGTCGGCGCTGGCGGCAGTCGCCGTGGCGGCGCTGGCGGGCAGCTTCATCGCCCAGGCCGCCGGCCTGCCGCCCTACCTGCTGCCGGCGGCGACCGTCTCCAGCCTGCACCCGCGCGACTACGCGCTGTTCGCCGTGCTCGGCCTGGTCTGCGCATTGGTCGGCGTGGCGGTGATGCGGCTGGTGACCAGCATCGAGCAGGGTGTGAACCGCACGCCGCTGCCGAACTGGGCGCGCCCGGTGCTGGGCGGGCTGCTGCTGATTCCGCTGGCGCTGGTGACGCCGCAGACGCTGTCCTCCGGGCATGGCGCGCTGCACATCGACCTCACCGGGCACACGCCGCTGCTATGGCTGGGCGTGCTGTTGCTGCTCAAGTGCCTGGCATCGGGCATTTCACTCGGCTTCGGCTTCCGTGGCGGCCTGTTCTTCGCCTCGCTGTTCATGGGCTCGCTGGTGGGCGCGCTGTACGCCGGGCTGCTCAACCTCGGCGTGGGCGATGCGCTGGTCGATCCCACTTCCGCCGCGCTGGCGGGCATGGCGGCGCTGGCCGCCGCGGTGGTGGGCGCGCCGATGACGATGGCGATGCTGGTGCTGGAGGGCACACACGATTTCGTGCTGGCCAGCGTGGTGATGGCCGCGGTGCTGGTGGCCAGCACGGTGGTGCGGCAGGTGTTCGGCTATTCGTTCTCGACGTGGCGGCTGCACCTGCGCGGCGAGAGCATCAAGAGCGCGCGTGACGTGGGCTGGATCCACAACCTGAGCGCGGGGCGGATGATGAGCCGCGACCCGGCGACGATGGCGGCCGATGCGACGGTGGCGGCGTTCCGCCATCGCTTCCCGCTGGGCTCGGGCACGCGGGTGGTGCTGCTGGATGGCGAGGGACGCTACGCCGGCATCGTGACCGTGGCGCGGGTATATGCCGATGGCGTGAAGCCGGAAGCGACGCTGGCCGAGTTCGCGACCAACCGCGAAGTGGCATTGCCGGCGGATGCGGACGTGGTGGTGGTGATGCAGCGCTTCGACCAGACCCAGAGCGATGAAATGGCGGTGGTGGATGCCGACGGCCAGGTGCTGGGGGTGTTGTCGGAAGGGTTCGTGCGCAAGCGTTACGCGGAAGAGCTGGACAAGCGGCAGCGCGAGCTGATGGGCGAGCGGGTGGAGGATGGGGAGTGACTCTGCGGGTCGGGGCTGAAGCCCCTCCTACAGGAAAAGCGACTGCCTGTTGCTCCTGTAGGAGCGGCTTCAGCCGCGACTGCCATCTGACGGCCCGCGACTCCGCTCGTCGGGGCTGAAGCCCCTCCCACAACAAGAAGCCGCTCCCACCAAGAAAAAGCAGCGGCCTCTCCCCCTTGTGGGAGCGGCTTCAGCCGCGACTGCCATCCGACGGCCCGCGACTCCGCTCGTCGGGGCTGAAGCCCCTCCTACACAAAGAAGCTAGCCGCCGCGTTCCCGAATCACCCCCGCAGCGCCGCGACTCGCTGCGCCAGCTTCTTCGCCGAAATGCCGCCGCGCGCGCCCAGCTCCTGCGCGAACAACGACACCCGCAGTTCCTCCAGATCCCAGCGCAGCGCCTGCCACTCCGGCCGCTCGCGACGCCCCAGGGCCGCCGCTTCGTCCAGTGCATCCAGGAACGGCTTGAGCTCCAGCATCCGCGCCTGGTCGCGGGTCGGGTCGCGCTTGGCGCGCTCGGCCCGCAACAGCATCGCCTTCAGGTAACGCGGGAACTGCGCCAACGCCTCGGCCGGCGTCTGCCGCAGGAACCCCGGATGTACCAGCGCGGCCAGCTGCGCCAGCATGTCGTCCAGGTTGCCACGCGCCCACCCCATCAACGGCGCCTCCAGCGCCGGCTTGATCGCCGCCACGCCGGACAGGATTTCCTCGGCCAGCTTCAAACGCTGCATCGCCTCGCCGAACAGCTGCTTGCCCACCTCGTCGCGCCGCTGCGCGAACGCACCCGCGTCGCGGATGTCCTCCAGCCCGTGGTCGAGCAGCGCGTTCATCGCCGCATCCACCAGGTCGCCGCGCAGGCGCTCCTGCGATTCGATCGCCGCGTACAGCAGCCCCGTCTTCGGCGACACCGGCAACTGCTTGCGCGCCTGCTTCACCTTGTCGGCCAGACCGATCTCCAGCAGCCGGCGCACGCCGAGCGGATGCGCGGCTTCGGCTTCGGCGCGGTCGGCAAAGATGCGCAACGCGGCGCTGTCGCCCTGGTCCACCAACGCCGGGTAGGCCGGCACGCCCGCTTCGCCCGGCACCTGGCGCGGGATCGGCGCGGCAGGGAATTCGCGCAGGCCTTCGGCGGCCAGCGCACGCCCCGCGCGCGCGGCGAAGGCATCGCCGGCACGGTCGCCGAAGCGCGCACGCAGTGCGTCGAGGTCGCGTGACTCGGCCAGCACCTTGCCGCCTTCGTCGCGCAACCGCAGGTTCATGCGCAGGTGCGGCTCCAGTGCAGGCTCGTCGAAATCCAACGCCGACACCGCCACCCCGGTCGCCTTGGCCAGGAAGCGCGCCAGCTCGCCGCGCAGGTCATCGGCGGACGGCGCGGTGAACGCCTCGAAGAACGCGCGCGCGAAGTCCGGCGCCGGCACGAAGTTGCGTCGCTGCGCCTTGGGCAGGCTGCGGATCAGCGCCGAGGCCTTGTCGGCGACGAAGCCCGGCGCCAGCCACGACAGCCGCGCCGGGTCCAATGCGTTGAGCAGGTGCAACGGCACCTCCAGCGTGACGCCGTCGTCCACCGCGCCCGGCTCGAAACGGTAGTGCAGCGCCAGCCGCGCGTCGCCCAGCGGGAAATACTTCGGATAGCGGTCCTCCTCGCTGCCCTCGCCAGGCAGCAGGTCCACCAGCGTCCAGTGCAGCTGGCGGCGCTTTTCCGGCGCCAGCGCCTTCCACCACGCATCCAGCCCGGTGGCCGAATGGATGTCCGAAGGCACCCGGTCCAGGTACCAGCGCGCCTGCCAGCCTTCGTCGGCCACCAGGCCGGCGCGACGCAGTTTGGCCTCTTCCTCGCGGGCCTGTTCGAGCACGCGCAGGTTGTCGGCGACGAAACTGGCGCGGGTGTTGATCTCGCCGGTCACCAGGCCCTGGCGCACGAAGATGTCGTGCGACTCGACCGGATCGATGCGCCCGTAGTGCACCGGCTTCTTCGGCGCCAGCACCAGCCCGAACAGGCTGATCTGCTCCGATGCCAGCACATGCCCCTGCGCGCGCGACCAGTGCGGGTCGAAGTGCTTGCGCAGCAGCAGGTGCGGCAGTTCGGCGATGGCCCAGTCCGGCTCGATCGCCGCGTTGGTCAGGCCCCACACCTTCTGCGTATCCAGCAGCGTGGCGGCCAGCACCCACGGCGGCGGCCGCTTGGCCAGCGCCGAGCCGGGGAACAGCAGGAAGCGGCGCTGGCG
>DJAN01000089.1:0-188 GCA_002429615.1 Lysobacteraceae bacterium UBA6001 | reverse complement strand
AGCAGGAAGCGGCGCTGGCGCGGTGCCTGGAAATCGCCCTTCTCGCTGCGATGGCCGAGCTGCGTGGGCAGGCCGACGATCAGCGCGCGGTGCAGGGTCTGGTAGGCGGCACTGCGTGCGCGCTCACTGAAGCCACCGCTTTCCGGGCCGGCCGGCTTGCCGCGCGGCGCGGGCGTGGCCGGCGAGAT
>DJAN01000156.1 GCA_002429615.1 Lysobacteraceae bacterium UBA6001 | reverse complement strand
GCAGCAGCACCACCGGCGCGGATCGCAGGCTGCCACCGCCGCCACGCGCGGCCGGTGCCGGGCGCAGGCGACGCCAGGTGATGCGGCCGGCGGTGCACAGTTCATCCAGCCAGTCGGGCTGGTAATCGCCCACGCGCGCGGGCAGCAGTTCCGATTCCCACACCGCCGCGGGCGCCTCGAAGCCTTCCAGCTGCGCCAGCACGCCGGCCAGCGCTTCCGGGCCGGTGACGCGCAGCTGTTCGTCCAGGCGCTGCCACTGGAACAGGAAGCGCGCATAGTCGCGCGGCGCCACCGGTTCGATCTCGCGACGCAGGCGACCCAGCGTATAGCGGTGGATGCGCGCCAACAGGTGGCGCTCGCACCATTCCTCGGCCTGCGCGCCGGGGCTGAAGGCACCGGCCATCACGTAGCCCTCGCGGCGCAGGGCCAGCAGCGCCTGGGTGATGTCCGCTTCGGGCAGCTGCAAGCTGTCGGCCAGCGTGGCGACCGGCGTCGGGCCGAGGCCGGACAGGCGCGCCCGCACCAGTTCGCGCAATGCGTCCTCGCGCTGCCAGTGGGCGACGCGGCAATCCTCCGGCACGCGCAGCGCTGGCTGCGGCGTAGCCGCCGGATACAACGGCGCGATGGCCTCGATGCGTTCGACACTGACCCACAACGCCAGTGGGCCGGCGTCGCGCAGGCAGCTCGCGCGCCCGGCCTTGGCCAAGGCCTGCAGCCAGTCGCACCAGCCTTCGCCGCGCGCGGCCTCGTCCGCGCCAATCACGCCCAGCGAGGCCAGCGCTTCATGCATCTCCTCCACGTCGCGCGGCTGCGGCCAGGCTTCGTCGCGCACCGCCTCGATCGCGGCGGGATCCAGGCGACCCAGATCGTCCGCGCTTTCCGGGTCGCGATAACGACGGGTCTGCACCGCCTGCGTGCGGCGCTCTTCCAGCGGGGCGTCGTCGAGGAAGGCATAGGGCCGTGCGTTGAGCGCTTCAGCCGCCAGCGGCGACGGCGCGGCGAGATCGCGCGCGACCACGCGGATGCGCCCGGCCTCCAGGCCGCGCAGCAGCTCCAGCCAGCCAGCGGTATCCATGGCCTCGTGCAGGCAGTCATGCAGGGTCTGCGCGACCAGCGGATGCTCGGGAATCTCGCGTTCGCCGACGATGTTTTCCAGGCACGCGACCTGGTCGGGAAACACCGTCGCCAGCAGGTCTTCGGATTTCATCCGCTGCAGTTGCGGGGCGACCTTGCGCCCGCCGGTGAAACGCGGCAGCGCCATCGCGTTGGTGGCGTTCCAGCGCCAGCGCGCGCCGAACAGCGGTGCATCCAGCAGCGCCTGCACCAGCACATGCTCGGCGGAGGCCGAATGCAGATAGCGCGAGACCTCGATCAGGTCGAAGCTGTGGCTGGTGGACAGCGACAGCACGATGGCGTCCTCGGTGGCGGCGGCCTGCAGCTCGAAATTGAAATTGCGGCAGAAGCGCTTGCGCAGCGCCAGGCCCCAGGCGCGGTTGATGCGGCTGCCGAACGGGGTGTGGATGACCAGCTGGGTGCCGCCGCTGTCGTCGAAGAAGCGCTCCATCACGATGCACTGCTGCGTGGGCAACGCGCCCAGCTCGGCTTCGGCCTGGGCCAGGTAGTCGAGCAGCTGGCCGGCGGCATCGTTGCCGAGCGCGAGGTCGTCGGCCAGCCACGCGCGCGTGGCGTCGCGGCCGTCGCGCTGCAGGTGGCCGGCCAGTTCCTCGCGCAGGCGCGATACCGCGTGCGAGAGCGCGTCGCTGCGCCCGGGGGCCTCGCCGAGCCAGAACGGGATGTTCGGCGGCACGCCCTGCGCATCCTCCACGCGCAGGCGGCCCGGCTCCACGCGCAGGATGCGATAGCTGGCATTGCCGAGCTGGAACACGTCGCCGGAGAGGCTTTCGATCGCGAAATCCTCGTTGACGGTGCCGATCTGCTCGGCCTGCGGCTCCAGCACCACGCTGTAGTCGCCGGTCTCGGGGATGGTGCCGCCGGAGGTCAGCGCGGTCATCCGCGCGCCACGCCGCGCATGCAGGCGGCGGTTCACCGCATCGCGATGCAGGAAGCTGCCGCGCGGGCCGAGCCGGGTGCTGAAGCCGTCGACGAGCATGCGCAGCACGGCGTCGAAGTCCGCGCGCGATAGCCGCGCATAGGGCGATGCGCGGGTCACCAGTGCGTACAGCGCGTCCTCGTCGTAATCCTGGCAGGCGACCTCGGCGACGATCTGCTGCGCGAGCACGTCCACCGGCGCTTCGGGGATGCGCAGCAGGTCGAGTTCGCCGCGCTGCACGGCATCGAGCAGCGCGGCACATTCCACCAGCTCGTCGCGCGATGCCGGGAACAGCCGCGCCTTCGGCGTGCCGGCCACCGCGTGGCCGGAGCGGCCGGCGCGCTGCAGGAAGGTGGCGATGGAGCGCGGCGAGCCGAGCTGCACCACCAGGTCGACGTCGCCGATGTCCAGGCCCAGCTCCAGCGAGGCGGTAGCGACCAGCACGGTCAGCTCGCCGGCCTTGAGGCGACGTTCGGCGGCCAGGCGGATGTCGCGCGACAGGCTGCCGTGATGGGCGGCCACGCGGTCGGGGCCGAGCCGTTCGCCGAGGTGCCGCGCCGCCCGCTCAGCCATCCGCCGGGTGTTGACGAACACCAGCGTGGTGCGATGCGCGCGCGCCAGCGCGGCGACCTCCTCGTAGACCTGCTGCCATTGATCGTTGGACATCACCGCCGACAGCGGGGTCGGCGGCAGGCCGAGGGCGAGATCGCGCGCGCGGGTATAGCCGATGTCGACGATGGCGCAGTCCTCGCCGGCGGCACCGGCCAGGTAGCGGGCCACGCGCGTGATCGGCTTCTGCGTGGCCGACAGCCCGATCCGCTGCAGCGGCTGGCCGCTGAGCGCCTGCAGGCGTTCCAGGCTCAGCGCCAGGTGGCTGCCGCGCTTGTCGGCGGCGACCGCGTGGATCTCGTCGACGATGACGCTGCGCACGTGTCGCAGCGATTCACGCCCGGATTCGGAGCCGAGCAGCACGTACAACGATTCGGGCGTGGTCACCAGGATATGCGGCGGGCGCTTACGCGCGGCGGCACGTTCGCGCTGCGGGGTGTCGCCGGTCCGCACCGCGGTGCGGATCTCCACCGGGGGCAGGCCATCGTGTGCCAGCGCGTCGGCGATGCCCTGCAGCGGCAGGTCGAGGTTGAGGTGGATGTCGTTGGACAGCGCCTTCAGCGGCGAGATGTAGACCACGCGGGTTTCGTCGGGCAGCGTCCCGCCCTGGGCCAGGCCTTCGCGCAGCAGGCCGTCGATGGCGGCGAGGAACGCGGTGAGCGTCTTGCCCGAGCCGGTGGGCGCGGCGACCAGCGTGTGGCGGCCGGCGAGGATGTGCGGCCATGCCTCGGCCTGCGCCGCGGTGGGCGCACCGAAGCACCGCTGGAACCAGCGGGCGGTGAGCGGATGGAACTGGCTCAGGACCGGATGCATGGCAGGCCTCGTGGAGCGCGCTGCGCGCAGGGTAGCGCCGCGCGGCGGGGAAACCCTGAAATGGGGCCATCGCGGGGCGAGGCCAAGCCGGCGCGGCTGATCGATTCAGGGTGCTGGCGGCGGATTGTGCGGGCCGGCGCCGGCTGGCAGAGTGCGGCGATGACCTTGATCCTGCTGATGATCTTCGGCGCCGCCGGCTTTGCCTGGTGGAACGCCGCCCGCGCCGCCGCCGAGCGTGCCGAGACCCTGGGGCGCAATGCCTGCCGTGCGGCGGATGTGCAGTGGCTCGACCAGAGCGTGCATGCGATCGGCACGCGGATCTGCCGCCTGGGCAATGGGCGGCTGGGGTGGGAGCGGACGTTCCGCTTCGACTATTCGCACGATGGCGTGGACCGCCACAGTGGCCGGATGGTGCTGCGCGGCGGCGAGCTGGTGTCGTTCACCGGGCCGGCGATGGCGACGGTGACGCCGCTGCGGCCGGGGGATGGCGAAACCTGATGGGAAATCCTGTAGGAGCGGCTTCAGCCGCGACCGGAAACCTTCCGGGCGGGGAGAGTTTCAGGACGTGCAGGATGCACGGTCGGGGCTGAAGCCCCTCCCACAACATTCGCTCTCCCACAACATCCCCTAACCCCCCCCCCACCCGCCATCCTTGTAGGAGCGGCTTCAGCCGCGACCGGAAACCTTCCGGGCCGGGAAAGTTTCAGGACATGCAGGATCCACGGTCGGGGCTGAAGCCCCTCCTACAGAAAGCATAGAAAGCACAGAGAGCACCGAGAGCACAGAGGGTGCAGAAAGCGCAGAGACAGCGCAGAAAGCGCCTACTTCACCACCCGCAGATGCGGCCGCTTGCCCGCCGGCGGCGGGGTGTCCTCCGGATCCGGACGCTCGTCCACGCCGTCCTCCAGCTCCTCATGCGCACCGCCCGCCCCCGGCAGGTCATCCGGCAGCGCCATGCCCTGCCCGGTCTCGCGTGCGTATACCGCCAGCACCGCCGACATCGGCACCTGCACCGGATAGCTCACCCCGCCAAAGCGCGCCGTAAAGCTGATGCCGTCGTTGTCGATGCTCAGGCGCACCACGGCGCGCTCGGCGATGTTAAGGACGACACGACCGTCCTTCACCGCGCCGGCCGGCACCTGCACGCCCGGCAGGCCCGCGTCCACCAGCAGGTGCGGGGTCATCTGGTTATCGTTGATCCACTCCACCAGGGCCCGCAGCAGGTACGGACGGTGGCTGGTCATGCGGGGAAAGTCTTCGCTCATGCGCGACAGTTTACGCGCCCGCGCCGCATACGCGCCTCCCCGGCCGCGGCGCACGCCGCGAACCGGTCAGCGCAGCCTCAGACCGGCATGTCGCGCAGCTTCTTTTCCTGGTCGGTCAGGCTGCGGATGAAACCCGGGTTGCGGAAGATGCGGTTGCCGTAGTCCTCGATCGCCTTGCCGTCCTTCGGCAGCGGAATGTCCAGCGACTGCAGGCGCCAGATGATCGGGGCCATCGCGCAGTCGGCCAGGCTCATTTCCGGGTTGAGGAAGAACTTGCTGGCCTTGAACAGCGGCACCGAGGCGGTGAGCAGTTCCTTCAGGCGCTTGCGGCCGGCCTCGGCCTGGGTCTTGTTGCCGAGCTGGATGGCCTGCACCTGCGGCACCCAGTCGTGCTCAATGCGCAGCATCGCCAGGCGCAGGCGCGCACGCGAGAGCGGATCGACCGGCATCAGCGGCGGATGCGGATAGCGTTCGTCCAGGTATTCGCTGACCACCGACGCCGCGTACAGCACCAGTTCGCGCTCGACCAGCGTCGGCACCGAGTGGTACGGGTTGAGGTCGATCAGGTCCTCGGGCGGATTCTGCGGATCCACCGCGACCAGGTCGAAGGTGACGCCCTTCGCGGCCAGCACCAGGCGCACGCGATGGCACAGGACATCATCGGTGGAGGAAAACAGGGTCAATGTATTGCGCATACGCACACTCGTCGCCATTCAAGGCTCTCCAACGACCGGAATCCGCCGGTCGCAACGACGCCGCCGACCCAGTGCCGGTGGTCGCCCCGTTTCCCGAGTGTGCAATCAGCCGTCACAAAAGCCAATAGCGACTCTGCGCCTCGGAGCCCGTGACGCGGCGGCCGCTACGGCCGCCACGTCGATCAATGCACGTCCTTCCAGTATTCCTTCTTCACCAGGTAGGCCAGGAAGGTCAGGAAGGCCAGGAACAGCACCACCCACACGCCCATGCCCTGGCGCTTGAGCACGGCCGGCTCACTGGCGTATTCAAGGAAGTTGGTGATGTCGCGCACCGCCTGGTCGTACTCGGCCGGACTGAGCTTGCCCGGGGTGGCGAGCTTCAACGCCACCACCGGCTTGTCCATGCCGGGGGCTTCCGGTTCGCCGTATTCCGGCGTCTGGATGCCCTGCAGCTCCCACAGCGCGTGCGGCATCGACACGTTGGGGAACAGCTTGTTGTTCCAGCCCATCGGCCGCGTCTCGTCCACGTAGAACGAGTGGTTGTAGGTATAGAACCAATCCGCCCCGCGCACGCGCACGATCAGGCTCAGGTCCGGCGGTGCCTTGCCGAACCACTGCGTGGCGCCGTCCTTGGGCATCGACGCTTCGATGTGGTCGCCGATCTTGGCGCCGGTGAAGTTGAGGTTGTTCATGACCTCCTCCTCGCTCAGCCCCAGGTCGCTGGCCATGCGCGAATAGCGCAGGTATTTCAGCGAGTGGCAGCCCGAGCAGTAGTTCATGAACAGCTTGGCGCCGCGTTGCAGCGAGGCCTGGTCGCCGAGGTCGTTGCCGGCCTGCAGCAGCGCGCCGCCCTCGGCGGCGATCGCACCGGCGCTGAGCAGCAGGCCCGACGCCAGCAGCGCCAGGCGGGTGGTCCATCGCGTCTTAGTCATGCGTCGTCACCCGTTCCGGCACCGGCTTGGTCTTGTCCAGCGTGGTCCACAGCGGCATGGTCAGGAAGAAGGCGAAGTACAGGAACGTCAGCACACGCCCGATATAGGTCTCGTGGATGTCGGTGCCCGGCCCGGAGCCGATGATGCCCAGCCAGACGAAGCACACCGCCAGCACGCCGAGCGCCACCTTGGAGATCCAGCCGCGATAGCGGATCGACTTGACCTTGGCGCGGTCCAGCCAGGGCACCAGGAACAGGATCGCGATCGCCGAGAACATCACCAGCACGCCGCCGAGCTTGTTCGGCACCACGCGCAACATCGCGTAGTACGGCGTGTAGTACCACACCGGCTTGATGTGCTCCGGCGTGACCAGGCGGTTGGCCTCGGTGAAGTTGTCGTGCTCCAGGAACAGCCCGCCAAAGCCCGGCGCGAAGAAGATGATGAAGGCCGCCAGGATCAGCAGGAAGCCGACGCCCACCATGTCCTTGACCGTGTAGTACGGGTGGAACGGGATGCCATCGGCCGGCGCGCTGGCCGACCAGCGGTTGCCCTTCGGCCCCTTCTTGATCTCCACCCCGTCCGGGTTGTTCGAGCCGACCTCGTGCAGCGCGCCCAGGTGCAGCACCACCAGCAGCAGCAGCACCAGCGGCAAGGCGATGACGTGCAGGGCGAAGAAGCGGTTGAGGGTGGCGTCACTGGGCAGGTAGTCGCCCATGATCCATTCGGTGAGCCCGTTGCCGATCACCGGGATGGCGCCGAACAGCGAGATGATCACCTTCGCGCCCCAGAACGACATCTGGCCCCACGGCAGCACGTAGCCCATGAAGGCTTCGGCCATCAGCACCAGGTAGATCAGCATGCCGAGGATCCACACCAGCTCGCGTGGCTTCTTGTAGCTGCCGTACATCAGCCCGCGGAACATGTGCAGGTAGACGACGATGAAGAACAGCGAGGCGCCGGTGCTGTGCATGTAGCGGATCAGCCAGCCCCACTCCACGTCGCGCATGATGTACTCGACCGAGGAGAACGCCTCGGCCGCGCTGGTCTTGTAGTGCATCGTCAGGAAGATGCCGGTGACGATCTGGTTCACCAGCACCACCAGCGCCAGCGAGCCGAAGTAGTACCAGACGTTGAAGTTCTTCGGCGCGTAGTACTCGCTGACGTGCTTGCGGTAGACCGGCATCAGGCCAGGCGCGCGGGCGTTGACCCAGTCGAACACCCCGTTGGCGGTACGGACAAGGATGTTGGCCATGATCAGGCAGCCCCCTTGGCGGCGGACGCGGCACCGTCGGAGGACGGGTCCACGCCGATGATGATGGTGTAGTCGTCCTGGTAGTGGTGGGGCGGCACCAGCAGGTTGATCGGCGCCGGCACGCCGTCGAAGACGCGGCCGGACATGTCGAAGCGCGACTTGTGGCAGGGGCAGAAGTAGCCGCCCTTCCACTGCGGGTCATACGGTTCGGGCCGGATCTCGGCCACCATCTCCGGCGAGCAGCCCAGGTGCGTGCACAGCCCGACCAGCACCGAGATCTCGGGCTTGATCGAACGGAACTCGGGGTTCTTCAGCACGTAGTCCGGCTGCTGGTCCTTGTTCTCGGACTTGGCGTCCTTGAGGCGGTCGTCCAGCGACGGCAACGCGTCGAGCATCGCCTTGGAGCGCTTGACGATCCAGATCGGCTGACCGCGCCATTCCAGGATCAGGCGCTGGCCTTCCTGCAGGGCGCTGATGTCGGCGGTGATCGGTGCGCCGGCCAGTTTGGCGCGCGCACTGGGATTCCACGACTTGATGAAAGGTACCGCGAGAAAACCTGCACCTACCGCGCCGACCACTGCGGTTGTCGCGGTCAAAAACCGACGACGCCCCGTGTTGGCGGGTTCGTTAACCCCATCGTTGGCCATCCGGCTCTCCGATCTTTTGTTTTTAGGTAGCTTGCGGCTGCCAGCGGCCTGCTGGGGGTCAGGCCGGGAATGAATCCGTACCGAGTGTAGCGGAAGGCTTAATGGCCAGACAATGCGCCGGGGCCGCTTTTCGTTCCCGCCATGCAGGCCGGAACGGTGACCGCGCTCACTGTGCGCTGGCCATGGCCCCGCGATAGCGCTCGGCGAGCACGCCCACGCGCTGCACGTAGCGCTGGGTTTCGCTGTAGGGCGGCACGCCGCCGTGGCGGTCCACCGCGCCCTCGCCGGCGTTGTAGCCGGCGGCGGCAAGCTGCAGGTTGCCGTTGAAGCGCTTCAGCAGCCACGACAGGTACTGCACGCCGCCGCGGATGTTTTGCGATGCATCAAAAGAATCGCTGACCCCGAAGCGGCGCGCGGTGGCCGGCATCAGCTGCATCAGGCCCTGGGCACCAGCGCGGCTGAGCGCGGTCGGGTTGTAGGCCGATTCGGCGTGGATGATCGCCCGCACCACGGCTTCCTCGACCCCGAACTCGCGCGCGGCGGCGGCGATCTCGTTGGCATAGGCGTTGGTGTTGAGCCGCACCGCGCCGAAGTTCACCCCGGGGTTGAGGCCGCAGGCGTAGCAGGTCTCGATGTAGCTGTAGTGGATGGTGCGCAGGCCCTGGATGCTGGCCATCTGGGCCGGACGGGCGCTGGTGTAGTGGCGCACCCCGTCCTTCATATAGGAATAGAGCTGGCCGCTGACCACGCGCCTTGGCGGCGTGGTGGTGGCGACCGGCATCGGCGTGATCGCCTTGGGCGCGAGCGCGGCATCGGTGGCCGCCATCGGCGTGGCGGCGGCGGGAGCCCCG
>DJAN01000094.1:2508-3082 GCA_002429615.1 Lysobacteraceae bacterium UBA6001 | reverse complement strand
AGCAGCAGCATCAGCCAGCCCAGGTCACGCTTGCCGACCTCCGCCAGCCGCTCCAGCAGGGTCTCGTTGGCACCGGACTCCAGCTGGCGCACCCGGGTCAGCGACATCCCCACGCGCACGCCGCCGATCTTCTCCTGCCCCATCATCACCGGCATGGTGACGTCGAGCACATCCGGCGACCACTGCATCAGCAACGTCCGCGCGCCCATCGCCTGCGGCGCCAGCGGATCCTGCATCAGCTGGCCATAGCCGGGGATGTCCACCGAACCGTCATGGATCAGCCGTCCGTCGCGGTCGAACACCCGCACGTAGCTCACCACCTGCTGGCGCGCGGTGTTGCGCACCAGCGCGCCGACCTGGTCCAGGTCGGAGTAGTACAGCGGGTTGACCAGCGCGTCGGCCAGTTCGGTGGCCAGCGCCTCGCCACGCGAACGCAGGCTGCGGTCGAACAGGTCGTGGATGATCGCCCCGCTGAGCGTGCGCACCTCGGACTGCATGCGGGTCTGCCGCTGCAGCAACAGCAGCAGGATGCCGATGACCAGCGCGAACGCCAGCCCCATCACGATCAGGAAGC
>DJAN01000094.1:2099-2315 GCA_002429615.1 Lysobacteraceae bacterium UBA6001 | reverse complement strand
GCCCCATCACGATCAGGAAGCGGGCCTGCAACCCGAAACGTATCCGATTCATTCGACCTGCATCCGCACGCGCTGCAATCCTTCGCGAAGGGCATCCAGCTCGCGCTGCGAGGCCGGATCAACGGGATAGAAACCGGAGGCGCCGAAGAACTTGTGCAGCGCCGGCGCCGCCTGCGGATCCGAAGCGGCCTGCAGCAGCACCTCGCGCAGGCGGCG
>DJAN01000094.1:1354-1914 GCA_002429615.1 Lysobacteraceae bacterium UBA6001 | reverse complement strand
CAGCACCTCGCGCAGGCGGCGTTCCACCGCCGGCGGCAGGTCCCCGCGCACCATCTCCACCGCGCGCGGGATCGGCGGCGTGGTGTGGATGATGCGGAAATCGCGCCGGAACGACAGCGGCACGTGGTGCTCGTCGTTCCAGTCCAGGTTGGAGAACGCCCCCGCCGTGACCAGGCGCTTATGCACGTAGGCGGCGATGTTCAGTTCGGAACGGGCGAATACGTAGCCCACCGCGTCCGGCGCCGGCTCGTCCTTCGGCCCGAGCAGGATCTCCGGGTGCAGCCCGCGCTGCAGCAGGGTCAGCACCGGCACCAGGTAGGAGCTGGTGGACAGCGTGCTCTGCAGCGCGATCGAATGCCCCTGCAACTGCTCCAGGTTCTGCACCGGGCTGTCGCGGCGGACGAAGAAGATGGTGCTGTATTCGCGCACGCCATTGCGCTCGGTCAGCAGCAGCGGCCGCGCCCCGCTGCGCTGCTGCAGCAACATGGCGGTGCCGGCGGTCTCGGTCACCCAGTCGACGCGGCCGCGGCGCAGGTAGCTGGCCATGCGCTGCGCGTCGG
>DJAN01000094.1:919-1278 GCA_002429615.1 Lysobacteraceae bacterium UBA6001 | reverse complement strand
TGGCCATGCGCTGCGCGTCGGGGGCCATCAGGATGCGGCCCTGGCGGATGCCCACGTCATGCATGCGCGGCACGACGTAGTCGAGCAGCGGTTTCAGTTGTTCGTAATGGACCTTCGGATCGTCACTGATGCGCCCCAGCACCAGTTCCCCGTCGAGTTCGGCGGCGGCGGCGTTGAACGATGCCCCGGCGACCAGCAACCCACAGGTGACCCACAGCCATCGCCAACCCGGCCAGCGTGAAGCACTCAACCGACACCCCCCAAGCGTTCGGCCAAGCCTAGCCGAAAGCGTGACGCATGCAACAGTAAAACTCAGCCTTCGTGGCGGCGGGCGAGCATGGCCATGCGCTGCGCGTCGG
>DJAN01000094.1:0-794 GCA_002429615.1 Lysobacteraceae bacterium UBA6001 | reverse complement strand
TGGCCATGCGCTGCGCGTCGGAGAGGATGCCGCGCAGCAGGCGCACCTCCTGCTCGGTCAGCGCGGCGCGCAGGAACAGCCGGCGCAGCTTGCGCATCGCCGAATCCGGCGACCGGCCCTTGTGGAAATCGATTTCGTCCAGGGCCTCACCGAACTGGCCGAACAGCCCTTCCATCTGCGCGTGGCTGGCCACGCCCTCGCGGAAACCCGCCTCCGCCGCCGGCGCGGCCGCCGCCTGCCCGGCATCCAGCAGCGCCAGGCGCATCTCGTAGGCCAGCACCTGCACCGCCGCGGCCAGGTTGAGCGAGCTGAATGCAGGGTCGGAGGGGATATGCACCGCCACGTGGCACAGCTGCAGCTCCTCGTTGGTCAGGCCGGTGCGCTCGCGGCCGAACACCACCGCCACCTCGGCCGCACCGGCCGCGTGGGCGACCGCGCGGGCGGCGGCATCGGCCGGCAGCAGCTCCTCCAGCTGGACCCGGCGCGAGCGCGCCGTGCAGCCCAGCACCAGGGTGCAGTCGGCGACCGCCTCGGCCAAAGTGGCGTGGACCGGCGCGCCATCCAGCACGTCCTCAGCCCCGGCCGAGCGGCGGTAGGCCTCGTCGTCGGGGGTCTTCTCCGGTGCCACCAGCACCAGCCGGCCGAGGCCCATGGTCTTCATGGCACGGGCGGCCGCACCGATATTGCCGGGGTGCTGGGTACCGACCAGGACGAAACGGATCGAAGGGGAAACGGGCGCGACGGGCTGCATGAACGGGCTATTCGGGAGCGGATCAGCCGCAGATGGTAAACTG
>DJAN01000084.1 GCA_002429615.1 Lysobacteraceae bacterium UBA6001 | reverse complement strand
AGCCACAGCGCGAGCGCGCCGAGCGTCCGGATCCAGGCGGAACGGATGTGTTGGGGCATGGAGGCGGGGACCGGCGGCGTGGAGCGCAGTGCCGTCAGGTCGCCGCCGAGAACCGGTAACCCGATCCGCGCACGGTCTGCACCATGTTTTCCAGGCCGAACGGTTCCAGCGTCTTGCGCAGGCGTCGGATGTGCACGTCGATGGTGCGTTCTTCGACATAGACGCTGCCACCCCAGACATGGTCCAGCAGCTGGGTGCGGCTGTAGACGCGCTCGGGGTGGGTCATGAAGAAGTGCAGCAGGCGGTACTCGGTCGGGCCGATCGGCACCGGGGAGTCGCCGGCGAACACGCGGTGCGCGGCACCGTCGATGCGCAGCTCGCCTACCGCCACGCTGCCGTCCTCGTCGTCTTCGCGGGCGCGGCGCATCACCGCGCGAATCCGCGCCAGCAGTTCGCGGGCGGAGAACGGCTTGACCACGTAGTCGTCCACGCCGGCTTCCAGGCCGCCGACGCGATCGTTCTCCTCGCCGCGCGCGGTGAGCATGATGATCGGGATTTCGCGGGTCAGCGTGTCCTTGCGCCAGCGGCGCGCCAGGTCCAGGCCGCTGGTGCCCGGGAGCATCCAGTCGAGCAGGATCAGGTCCGGCACGCGGTCGGCGATGGCGGTCTGCGCCTCGCGGGCGTCTCCGGCATGGATCGGCTCGAATTCACCCTTGCGCAGGGCAAAGGCCACCATGTCGCGGATCGCGGGTTCGTCATCGACGATCAGGATGCGTTTCTGCACGCGGCTACCGTGGGGGATTGCGGATGGTCGCCAGTAGACTACGGTTTTATGACGGAGATGTGACGCCCGCCGGTGTGGGGTCGCTTCAGCCCCGGACGGGAGGCGTCATGCGCGGTCGGGCGGCAGTCGCGGCTGCCGCCGCTCCCACAGCGAGGGGGCCGTTCGCCGTCAGCGTGACAGCTCCGGGTCGCGCACGCCTTGGCGGCGCAGTTCCAGCACGGTCGGGGTGATGGCGGCGATGCGGGCGTCCACCCGCGCCCGGGTGACGTAGTCCAGTTCCTGGCGCTTGAGCGCCTGCAGCTGGATCAGCGCCTGCTCGGCGCGCCCGTTCAGGAAGGCCGCTTCGGCATAGGCCTCGCTGGCCCGGTGCGGATTGCCGGCCAGTTCGCAGGCGCGGGCGTAGGTCTGCTGGAACACCGGATCGTCCGCCGCGCGGCGGGTGAGGGGTTCCAGGATCTCCTGGGCGCGCCGGCCGGCGCTGGCGCTGGCCTGTTCGTTGAGCAGGCCGGCATAGGTCAACACCACCGGGCGGCTGTCCGGATGGTCGTGCAGCAGTTGTTCGAAGCGCTTGTTGGCCTGTTCCGCCTGGCCGGCGCGGGTCTGCGCCTCGCCCAGCGCCAGCGCGATCCAGAGATTGTCCGGGTGGCGCTCCAGCAGCACCGACAGCTCGTGCATGACGTTGGCCTGGCTGTCGCTGTTGCGCATGTGGGCCAACGCCAGGCCGTAACGCTGGGCGTCGCTCAGGCCCTTGGGGGTGCCACGGCGCAGGTCTTCGTATTCGCGGATGGCCACGCCGGGGGTATTGGCGCTGAGCACGCGCAGGCGCTCCTTGGCCCACGGGAACTGGCCGCTGCCGCCGCGGCTGGCGGCATCGAACGGCACCTGGAAGGTGTAGGGCAGCAGCGGGTTGGTGCTGGTGCCCAGCGGCTCGGACAGCGAGGGGTCGGACGGATTGACCCGCACCTGCTCGGTGGCCCCCGGCACGCTGGTGGTGAGCAGGACGGTGTCCTTCTTCATCTGCTCGGCGCGCGCCTTGGCCTCGACGATGCGGGTGGTGGTGACCGGGTGGGTCTGCAGGTAGTCCGGCGCGCTGTAACCGCCCTCGTTGCCGCGCATCGCCAGCGACATGCGCTCGAAGAAGCCTGCCATGGCATCCGGGTCGTAGCCGCTGCGGGCGAGGGTGCGGATGCCCAGGCGGTCGGCTTCCGATTCGTTGGAGCGGGTGTAGTTGATCTGCCGCTGCGCCATCAGGCCCATGGCGCTGGTGATGCTGGCCATGGTGGCGTCGCCGCTGGAGCGGCCGCCGGCGCTCTGCGCGGCGATCACCGCCGCGAGCATGCCGAGCAGGATCGGGATCTGGTCGCGCTGTGAGCGCTCCACGCCACGCAGCACGTGCTGCTGGGTGACGTGGGCGATTTCATGCGACAGCACCGCGGCGACTTCATCCTCGCGGTCGGCGGTGAGGACCAGGCCGGCGTTGACCGCGACGTAGCCGCCAAGCGTGGCGAAGGCATTGATCTGGCGCTCGCGCAGCATGAAGAAGGTGAAGGGCTGCTGCGGCCGGTCGCTGTTGGCGCCGAGGCGCTGGCCCATGGTCTGCAGCCAATCCTCGATCAGCGGGTCCTGCAGCACATAGCCGTAGTTGCGCAGCTCGGCCAGCATCATCTTGCCGTACTCGGCCTGGCGGGCCGGGGTCAGCAGCTCGCCGGCGGAGGAGCCGATATCCGGCAGCCGGGCCTCCTGGGCCGGGCTCACGCCCGCGGCGAGGGCCAGGGTGACGGCGGTGGCAAGCAACAGGTGGCGCAAGGCGGGCTCCGAAGGGAAGGGCTGGCCGGCGGGCGGCGCGTGAATGCGAAGCGGTCCACAGTGTTGCGGCCATCGGCTCGAAATTCCAGCGGACCGCTACCATATGGCAGACCACTGAACCCACGCGGAGTTTCCCGTGAACGACACCGTTTCACCGGCCCCGGGCACCGCACCCCGGATCCGGCTGTATTCCACCGCCATCTGCCCGTATTGCGTGGCGGCCAAGAACTTCCTCAAGAGCAAGGGACAGCAGTGGGAGGAGGTGCGGATCGACCTGGACCCGGCCGAGCGCGAAAAGATGGTGGCGCTGGCCAAGCGCACCAGCGTGCCGCAGATCTTCGTCGGCGACGTCCATGTTGGCGGCTACGACGACATGATGGCGCTGCACCGCGCCGGCAAGCTGGAGCCGCTGCTGGCCGGCCAGGCCCCGGAGGCGCAGGCATGAGCGGCGGACAGGAACACGATGGCGGCGGCGACCGCATCCGCGAATTCACCGAATTCCGCCAGCGCATGAACCAGCGCATCCTGGCCGAGCCCAACCAGGTGGTACGCCGTTTCTTCGCCCTGGACACGCAGACCTACCAGGCCGGCGCGCTCGACGTGAAGACCAAGGAACTGCTGGGCCTGGTGGCCTCGATGGTGCTGCGCTGCGACGACTGCATCAGCTATCACGTGGCGCAGTGCAAGGAGGCCGGCGTGAGCCGTGAGGAGTTCTTCGAGACCTTCTCGGTCGGCCTGGTGGTGGGTGGCTCGATCGTCATCCCGCATCTGCGGCGCGCCGTCGATTTCCTCGACCAGCTGGAAGGCGGGGCGCCGGCACCGGCAGAGCACAGCCACGGCTGAGGCCGGAGGCCGCAGCCGTGGCTGTGTGCGCGTCAGCCTCCGCGAATGCGGAGGCTGACACCCCGACCTGCGCATCGCGCAGGTCGGGGTGGCGCTCCCACCTTGCCTATCCCCCGCGCCGTTGGCGCGCCCCCCTTAACAAAAGGGGGGCTTTGCTCCAGTGGGGTGCTGCGGGTTGGCGCTCCTCAGACGGGGCGTCTGGGCGCTTAGACCAAGGTCGGTTTGGGGGCAGGGGGCCCGATCGGGCATAATTGCGTACTGGCATTCGCAAGCGCATGGTGCCGATGACGGCTACCGGCGCGTTCTGTTCCCCCTCGTTCGGAATCCCACTTTTATGACGCAGACAATCACGGTCATCCGCGGCGACGGCATCGGCCCGGAGATCATGGACGCCACCCTGCACGTGCTCGACGCGCTGCAGGCCGGCCTCACCTACGAATACGCCGACGCTGGCCTGGTCGCGCTGGAAAAGCACGGCGACCTGCTGCCGGAAGCCACCCTGGCCTCCATCGCCAAGAACAAGGTGGCGCTGAAGAGCCCGCTGACCACGCCGGTGGGCGAGGGCTTCAGCTCGATCAACGTGGCCCTGCGCCGCAAGTTCGACCTGTACGCCAACGTGCGTCCGGCCAAGTCGTTCCCGAACACCAAGTCGCGCTTCGCCGATGGCGTGGACCTGATTACCGTGCGCGAGAACACCGAAGGCGCGTACCTGAGCGAAGGCCAGACCGTGTCCGAGGACGGCGAGACCGCGTTCTCCGGCACCAAGATCACCCGCAAGGGTTCGGACCGCATCGTGCGTTACGCCTTCGAACTGGCCAAGAACACCGGCCGCAAGAAGGTCACCGCGGTGCACAAGGCCAACATCATCAAGTCGACCTCGGGCCTGTTCCTGAAGGTCGCGCGTGAAGTCGCCGCCGAATACCCGGACATCGAGTTCCAGGAAATGATCGTCGACAACGCCTGCATGCAGCTGGTGATGCGTCCGGAGCAGTTCGACATCATCGTCACCACCAACCTGTTCGGCGACATCATCTCCGACCTGTGCGCCGGCCTGGTCGGCGGCCTGGGCCTGGCCCCGGGTGCGAACATCGGCGTCGATGCGGCGATCTTCGAGGCCGTGCACGGCTCGGCGCCGGACATTGCCGGCCAGGGCAAGGCCAACCCGTGCGCCCTGCTGCTGGGCGCGGCGCAGATGCTGGACCACGTGGGCCAGCCGCAGAACGCCGAGCGCCTGCGCAATGCCATCGTGGCCACGCTGGAAGCCAAGGATTCGCTGACCCCGGACCTGGGCGGCACCGGCAACACCATGGGCTTCGCCAAGGCGATCGCCAGCCGCCTGTGATCCACGGCGCGGTGTGACTGCAGAAGGGGCGCCTTGCGGCGCCCTTTTTGTTGGCGTGGCCCCCAAGGGCCCGGCGCGCTCCCTGTAGGAGCGGCTTCAGCCGCGACCCATGAAGCCCGACCCTCCACGCACTCCGCGTCATTGACACTGCGACCGCCTTGTCCGGACAATGCACGGCCCTCGCGCCGCCAGGCGCCGGGTCTCGTGAGTTTCACCGGGGTATAGCGCAGTCTGGTAGCGCGCCTGCTTTGGGAGCAGGATGTCGGGGGTTCGAATCCCTCTACCCCGACCACTCGATCCGCCGGGGCCGTGTCGCCCAAGGGCGCCCGTAGCTCAACCGGATAGAGCACCGGCCTTCTAAGCCGGCGGTTACAGGTTCGAGTCCTGTCGGGCGCGCCATCTGCACCTGATCCGATTGACGTGCTGCGTTGTCATGCAGGCGTCATCCGCGCGCGGCCTACTGCCCCTACAGGGGCTAGGAGGCAGGTGCGATGAGCCAGGCTGTATTCCCCGACGTCGCGGAAAGCCGGATGGTGCTGGCCGCGAATTTCCGCAAGTACGGCAACGGTCCCGATTTCTGGGATGCCTATCAGCGCCTGCTCGACGCCACGGTCCTGGGCAGCGAATTCAAGGCCGAAGTAGCCAACCACCTCGCACTGCTCGCGCAGGAGATGGGTGTGCTCAAGACCGCACAGCTGCTGTAGCCAGGGGCTAGCGCGTGAGGTGCTCGGCGATCATCAGCAGTACGCTGACGTAGACCCCCACCATCAACACCTTGATGGGACGTTCGAATGCGCGGACGAATTGCATGGATTTCCCCGATCCTGAATCGCCGTTAAGTGATGTTATCGTGGTGTGAAGGCCGCGAGCTGTCAATACGTGGGCGATTCGGGGTGTCCGCGAAGGTGGGGGAGGGGTCATCCCGATTCAGGAGGCTTGCATTCCGTCGCCATGTCCTGAAAAATATCGGACTCGCTTCGGTGCCGGCAGTTGTGCGGCCCGGGACGGTTTCAGTGGTGGCTGTAGCTCAGTTGGTTAGAGTACTGGATTGTGATTCCAGTGGTCGGGGGTTCGAATCCCCTCAGCCACCCCACTGATTCAAACCTGATGCTTCGCAGGGTGTTGCAACGAAGTGAAAGCGCATATAGAATGCGCAGCTCAGTTTCAGGGCCGTTAGCTCAGTTGGTAGAGCAGTTGACTCTTAATCAATAGGTCCAAGGTTCGAATCCTTGACGGCCCACCAAAAAAGAAAGGCACCTGCTCCGGCAGGTGCCTTTTTCTTTGCCGGTTGCCCTGCAACAATGGCCGCGCACCACCGCGATGCGGACGGGTTGCGAAGCGAAAGTGGCGGAATTGGTAGACGCACCAGATTTAGGTTCTGACGCCGAGAGGCGTGGGGGTTCGAGTCCCCCCTTTCGCACCATCCCAGCCCCGCGCGGCGGCCGCTGGCAGCGGCCGCCGGAATCGGCGAAACTAGCCGGCTCAGGCGTTCTGCGCCTTCCTCAACCCGCTCAATCATTTCGTGCCGACCGGGGCTGGTCGGTGGCAGGAGTCAACATGCAAGCTTCGATCGAATCCACCGGCAACCTGGAACGCCGTCTGACCTTCACCCTGCCGGAGGAGCGCCTGGAGTCCCACATCGGCGGCCGCCTGAGCGAGATCGCGCGTACCGCGCGCATCAAGGGCTTCCGTCCGGGCAAGGTCCCGGCCAAGGTGATCGAGCAGCGCTTCGGGCCGCAGGTCCGCGCCGAGGCGATGGACGGCCTGCTGCGCGAGACCTTCGAGTCGGCGATCCGCGAGCACGCACTGCGCCTGGCCGGCAGCCCGCGCATCGACAAGGCGGGCGAGGGCGAGTTCGACTTCGTCGCCACCTTCGAAGTGGTCCCGGACTTCGGCGACATCGACGTGGCCAAGCTCAACGTCATCCGCCATGTGGCCGAAGTGTCGGACGCCGACATCGACCAGATGATCGAAAACCTGCGCCTCCAGCGCCGTACCTGGCAGCCGGTCGAGCGCGGCGCCAAGGAAGGTGACCTGGTCGCGCTGGAAACCTGGTCGCAGGCCGGCGACGAGCGCCTGCCGGCCGAGGGCGCCGAGCGCGGCTCCTCGATCCTCGGTTCGGGCGTGATGTTCGACCAGATCGAGAAGGGCCTGGAAGGCCTGTCCAAGGGTGAGGAGAAGACCCTGTCGGTCGAGTTCCCGGCCGATTGGCGCGTGCCGCAGCTGGCCGGCAAGACCGTGGCCGTGCACGTGAAGGCCGTCGAGGTCTCTGAGCCGGTGCTGCCGGAAGTCAACAAGGAATTCATCAAGAGCTTCGGCGTGAAGAATGGCGAGGTCGAGCAGTTCCGCGCCGACATCCGCTCGAACCTGGAGCGCGAGCTCAAGGGCGCGCTGATGAACCGCCTGCGTCGCGAAGTGGGCGAGCAGCTGATTGCCGCCTACGCCCACGTTGAACTGCCGCCGCGCCTGGTCGAGAACGAGGCCCGCGGCATGCTGATGCAGCAGGTGGAGCAGATGCGCCGTGCCGGCCGCGATCCGGGCCAGCCGCCGGCCGACGCCCACCAGGGCTTCATGGACGCTGCTTCCAAGCGCGTGCTGGTCGGCCTGCTGGTCGGCGAGGTTGCCCGCACCAACCAGCTGCGCCTGGACCCGAAGCGGGTGAACGAGACCCTGCGCCTGATCGCCTCGACCTACGAAGAGCCGGAGCAGGTCATTGAGATGTACCGCAATGACCCCCAGTTGATGGGCAGCCTCCAGAACCGCGTGATGGAAGAGCAGGTGATCGACTGGATCGCCGAGCGCGCCCAGCACACCGAGCAGGGCCTGTCGTTCCAGGAAGCTATCCGCAATTGACCCGGGTACCGGCGCAGGTCGGTGCCACAACAGGAAGACCGATGAGCATTGAGACCAAAGCCCTGAACCTGGTGCCGATGGTGGTCGAGCAGACCAGCCGCGGCGAGCGCGCCTACGACATCTACTCGCGCCTGCTGAAAGAGCGGCTGATCTTCCTGGTCGGCCCGATCGACGACCACGTCGCCAACGTGGTCATCGCCCAGCTGCTGTTCCTGGAAGCGGAAAACCCGGAAAAGGACATCAGCATCTACATCAACTCGCCCGGCGGCGTGGTCACCGCCGGCATGGCGATCTACGACACCATGCAGTACATCAAGCCGGACGTGAGCACCATCTGCGTCGGCCAGGCCGCCTCGATGGGCGCCCTGCTGCTGGCGGCGGGCGCGGCCGGCAAGCGTTATGCGCTGCCGAATTCGCGCGTGATGATCCACCAGCCGCTGGGTGGCTTCCAGGGCCAGGCCACGGACATCGACATCCACGCCCGTGAAATCCTGACCCTGCGTTCGCGCCTGAACGAGGTGCTGGCCAAGCACACCGGGCAGTCGCTGGAGACCATCGCCCGCGACACCGAGCGCGACAACTTCAAGAGCGCGGTGGACGCCCAGGCCTATGGTCTGGTCGACCAGGTGCTGGAGCGTCGCCCGGACGAGTCGATCCAGGCGGGCTGAGCTTCCGTTTGACCGCCAAGGCACGGAAATCCAAGGCAAAACCTGCGGGGTCGGGGTGGACTTTTGTCCCCCCGGCCCTGTGCTATTCTCGAATCGAACCCCCGTTCACCGGGTGGGGCAACTGGGTAACAGAAGCATGAGCGAAGACCGCCAAGGTCGTTCCGGCGACAGCACCAAGATTCTCTACTGCTCGTTCTGCGGCAAGAGTCAGCATGAGGTCCGCAAGCTGATCGCGGGCCCGAGCGTGTTCATCTGCGATGAGTGCGTGGAGCTCTGCAACGACATCATCCGCGAGGAGCTGGAGGAGAAGGCGCAGTCGGCGCGTTCGAGCCTGCCCAAGCCGCGTGAGATCCTCGAGGTCCTCGACCAGTACGTGATTGGCCAGAACCGGGCCAAGCGCACGCTGGCCGTGGCCGTGTACAACCACTACAAGCGCATCGAGAGCCGGCAGAAGAACGACGACGTCGAACTGGCGAAGTCGAACATCCTGCTGGTCGGCCCGACTGGTTCGGGCAAGACGCTGCTGGCCGAGACGCTGGCGCGCCTGCTCAACGTGCCGTTCACCATCGCCGACGCCACCACGCTGACCGAAGCCGGTTACGTGGGCGAGGACGTGGAGAACATCATCCAGAAGCTGCTGCAGAAGTGCGACTACGACGTCGAGAAGGCGCAGCAGGGCATCGTCTACATCGACGAAATCGACAAGATCTCGCGCAAGAGCGAGAACCCGTCGATCACCCGCGACGTGTCCGGCGAAGGCGTGCAGCAGGCGCTGCTGAAGCTGATCGAAGGCACGGTGGCTTCGGTGCCGCCGCAGGGTGGGCGCAAGCATCCGCAGCAGGAATTCCTGCAGGTCGACACCAAGAACATCCTGTTCATCTGCGGCGGCGCGTTCGCCGGCCTGGACAAGGTGATCCAGCAGCGTTCGACCGAGGCCGGCGGCATCGGTTTCGGCGCCAAGGTGAAGAGCAGCACGCGCAAGACCGAGGTCGGCAAGGTGCTGGCCGAGGTGGAGCCGGAAGACCTGATCAAGTTCGGCCTGATCCCCGAGTTCGTCGGCCGCCTGCCGGTGGTCGCCACGCTGGAGGAACTGGATGAGCCGGCGCTGATCAAGATCCTCACCGAACCCAAGAACGCCATCACCAAGCAGTTCAAGAAGCTGTTCGAGATGGAGAACGTGGAGCTGGAGTTCCGCCCGGACGCGCTGTCGGCCATCGCCAAGAAGGCGCTCAAGCGCAAGACCGGCGCGCGTGGCCTGCGCACCATCGTCGAGTCGGTGCTGCTGGACACGATGTACGAGCTGCCGTCGCAGGAAAACGTCAGCAAGGTCGTGGTCGACGAATCGGTGATCGAGCACAAGTCCGAGCCGTACCTGATCTACCAGAACCCGCCGGTGCCCGCGAAGGCCGCTTCCGGCGACTGAACCGGAAGGGGCCCTTGGCCAACTGTTTGAAGCCAAAGGGTTTCCCCGATTCCACTTGCAAGGTTCCGACAATGGCCCCATAACGGGGCCATTGGCTTTTTTGCCCCCCGAAAAACCGCATTCCCCGTGGAGCCCCCAATGGCCCAGCCTGCTTCCGAAGTCCTGGATCTGCCCGTCCTGCCGCTGCGCGACGTGGTGGTCTTTCCCCATATGGTCATCCCGCTGTTCGTCGGCCGCGACAAGTCCATGCGCGCGCTGGAACAGGCGATGGAGGCCGACAAGCGCATCCTGCTGGTCGCGCAGAAATCCGCCGAGACCGACGATCCCGGCGCCGCCGACCTGTATCCGGTGGGCACGCTCGCGCAGGTCCTGCAGCTGCTGAAGCTGCCCGACGGCACCATCAAGGTGCTGGTCGAAGGCATCTCGCGCGTCAACGTCGATCGCGTCGCCGAACGCGATGGCGCGCTGCAGGGCCGTGGCGTGGAAATCGAGTCCGTCGAAGGTCGCGAGGGTCGCGAGATTGAAGCGATCTCACGTTCGCTGATGTCGTTGTTCGAGCAGTACGTCAAGACCAACCGCAAGCTGCCGCCGGAGTTGTTGCAGACCCTGGCCGGCATCGAGGAGCCGGGCCGCCTGGCCGACACCATCGCCGCGCACATCGGCGTGCGCCTGGCCGACAAGCAGCGCCTGCTGGAAACCAGCGAGATCGGCGAGCGCCTGGAGATGCTGGTCGGCCTCGTCGATGGCGAGATCGACGTGCAGCAGCTGGAGAAGCGCATCCGCGGCCGCGTGAAGTCGCAGATGGAGAAGAGCCAGCGCGAGTACTACCTCAACGAGCAGATGAAGGCGATCCAGAAGGAGCTGGGCGACCTCGACGATGCGCCGGGCGAGCTGGAGGAACTGGCGCGCAAGGTGGCCGAGGCGGGCATGCCCAAGCCGGTGGAGGCTAAGGCCAAGGCCGAGCTCAACAAGCTCAAGCAGATGTCGCCGATGTCGGCGGAAGCCGCGGTGGTGCGCAACTACCTCGACTGGCTGCTGGGCGTGCCGTGGAAGAAGCGCAGCAAGGTGCGCAAGGACCTCAAGGTCGCGCAGGACACGCTCGATGCCGATCACTACGGCCTGGAGAAAGTGAAGGACCGCATCCTCGAATATCTCGCGGTGCAGTCGCGGGTGAAGCAGATGAAGGGCCCGATCCTGTGCCTGGTCGGTCCGCCCGGCGTCGGCAAGACCTCGCTCGGTCAGTCCATCGCCAAGGCCACGAACCGCAAGTTCGTGCGCATGAGCCTGGGTGGCGTGCGCGACGAGGCCGAAATCCGCGGCCATCGTCGGACCTACGTCGGTTCGATGCCGGGCCGCATCGTGCAGAACCTCAACAAGGTCGGCAGCAAGAATCCGCTGTTCGTGCTGGACGAGATCGACAAGATGTCGATGGACTTCCGTGGCGATCCCTCGTCGGCGCTGCTGGAAGTGCTCGATCCCGAGCAGAACAACGCGTTCAACGATCACTACCTGGAAGTGGACCTGGACCTGTCCGAAGTGATGTTCGTGGCGACCTCCAACTCGCTCAACATTCCCGGCCCGCTGCTGGACCGCATGGAGGTCATCCGCATCCCGGGCTACACCGAGGACGAGAAGCTCAACATCGCGATGCGCTACCTGGTGCCGAAGCAGATCAAGGCCAACGGCCTGGCGGCGGAGGAACTGGCGATCGAGGAAGACGCGATCCGCGACATCGTGCGCTACTACACGCGCGAATCCGGCGTGCGCAACCTGGAGCGCGAGATCGCCAAGATTTGCCGCAAGGTGGTGAAGGAGATCGCGCTGGCGGGCCCGCAGCCGGTGGCCAAGAAGGCTGCGTCGAAGAAGGTGGCCGCCCGCAAGCCGAAGGCGCTGGTCACGGTGTCGTCGAAGAACCTGGACAAGTACCTGGGCGTGCGTCGCTTCGACTTCGGGCGTGCCGAGGAAGAGAACGAAATTGGCCTGGTCACCGGCCTGGCCTGGACCGAGGTGGGCGGCGACCTGCTGCAGATCGAATCGACGCTGGTGCCGGGCAAGGGTCAGCTGATCCTGACCGGCCAGCTCGGCAACGTGATGAAGGAATCGGCCTCGGCCGCGCTGTCGGTGGTGCGTGCGCGCGCCGAGGCGCTGGGCATCGACGCGGACTTCCTGCAGAAGCACGATGTGCACGTGCACGTACCGGATGGCGCCACGCCGAAGGACGGCCCGAGTGCCGGCGCGGCGATGGTGACCTCGCTGGTGTCGATGCTGACCAAGGTGCCGGTACGCGCGGACGTGGCGATGACCGGCGAAATCACCCTGCGCGGTCGGGTGTCGGCGATCGGCGGCTTGAAGGAAAAGCTGCTGGCCGCGCTGCGCGGTGGCGTGCGCACCGTGTTGATTCCCGAAGAGAACCGCAAGGACCTGGCCGATATTCCGGCCAACGTGACCCGCGACCTGGAGATCATTCCGGTGAAGTGGATCGACGAGGTGCTCGATCTCGCGCTGGAGACGCCGTTGCGTCCGAAGTCGAGGGCGAAGGGCAAGGCGCGCGACGGCGGCCGGGTGGCGACGGTTCGCGGCAAGTCCAAGCCTGCCGGGACGGCGCGCGTCAAGCATTGACCGCGCCTGTCGAGATGACACGAAAATGGCTGAAAACCCGCGTCGTTATTAGGTTTTAGGTTGCGTGGGTAGGGGCTCGCTGGTATAAAAGCACGACTCGCGGAGCTGCCCTGAGGGGTGGGCTGGGCGATACGAAATGTGGTCGCGGTCGCCTTGGAAGGGGCCGCGATTGTCGATTCCGCGGCGAGACCGCAAAAGGAGTTCAAAGAATGAATAAAACCGAATTGATCGATGGCGTTGCCGCTGCTGCTGACATCTCCAAGGCTGAAGCCGGTCGCGCCGTCGACGCGGTGGTCAGCGAAATCACCAAGGCCCTGAAGAAGGGTGATTCCGTGACCCTGGTGGGCTTCGGTACGTTCCAGGTCCGCGCCCGTGCCGAGCGCACCGGCCGTAACCCGAAGACCGGCGACACCATCAAGATCGCCGCTTCGAAAAATCCTTCCTTCAAGGCTGGCAAAGCGCTGAAGGATGCCGTAAACTAATCGACTCGCTGGGGTGCTTAGCTCAGCGGTAGAGCGTCTCCTTTACACGGAGAGGGTCGGGGGTTCGAAACCCTCAGCACCCACCAAGCACCACTGCAAAAGTTTCGAAGTGCGGAGCGGTAGTTCAGCTGGTTAGAATGCTGGCCTGTCACGCCGGAGGTCGCGGGTTCGAGTCCCGTCCGCTCCGCCAGTTACATCGAAGCCCCTGAGAGATCGGGGGCTTCGCTTTCTCCGAAGCGATTCGGAGTGAGCACCCGGTTTGAAAATGCGGAGCGGTAGTTCAGCTGGTTAGAATGCTGGCCTGTCACGCCGGAGGTCGCGGGTTCGAGTCCCGTCCGCTCCGCCATTCATCCGAGCCCCCTGCGCAAGCAGGGGGCTTTTTTTTGCCCAGAAAAAGCCCGCTTTTGACTTTCGTTCCGAGGTGGGAAGCCGTCGGGTCGCCAGCGGGGCAGCCTTGCCGGGACCGTAGGCGACAAGGATGTCGCCTACGAGCCTCCATGGAAGGATTCACGGCGTGTCCCG
>DJAN01000085.1:487-13129 GCA_002429615.1 Lysobacteraceae bacterium UBA6001 | reverse complement strand
CCTCGGCCACGCTGACGCTGCCGGCGACCTGCCCGCCACGCACCGCCATGCGCTCGCGGAACGCGGTCGCGGCGCGGCGGCCGTTGTCGTCGCCGCTGGCGATCACCAGCGCGTTGCGCTGGCCATGGGCGAGGAGATATTCGGCGGCCATGATGCCGTCGTCTTCCGGTGCCAGCGAGAAACCGGCGCTGCCGGACGGCGGCTCACGGGCGTCGGTGGGGCGGTTGAGCGCCAGCACCGGCACGCTCAGGTCGCGGGCGAACAGCGCGCTGACCTCGTCGCGACCCAGCGGACCGACCACATAGTCGGCGCCAGCGGCCACGGCGCGGTCGTAGGCGGCATTGGCGCCGGCGGGGGTGCCGGCGGTGTCGAGGAATTCGATATCCGGGCGGCGGCGCGATTCGGCGTAGTAGCCGGCCAGCAGGCCATCGCGTACCGGCGCGGCGGCGGTGGCGAGGTTGCCGGTGAGCGGCAGCAGCACGGCCAGTTTGACCGGCGGGCGGTAGCCGTCGCGGTCGGCCGGCGGACGCTTGCCGAGGTCGAAGCTGGCCGGCGCGCGGTCGAACGGACGCGGCAGCGGCAGGCCCCGGTTGAGCAGGGCGCGGCCGGCAAAGTTGTACAGCGGGTCGCCGGCGGGCAGCGCGGCGGCGCGCGCGCGCAGGGTGTTGTCGTCCAGCGCGGCGAGCAGGCGCATGATCTCGCGCTGGTTGTCACTGCGTGCGGTGCCGCTCAGGACGGCGTCGGCGCGGCTGCGTGCCTCGGCGGCTTCCACCGGCTTGCCGGTGGCTTCCAGCGCCTGGCCGCGGGCGAGGAACCAGCGTCCCTGGTAGGCCGGCGACAGGCCCGGTGCGCTTTCACCCAGCGCCAGCAGCGCCTGCGCCGGTTGCTTGTCGGCCAGCGCGAACTCGCCGCTCAGCAGCTGGTAGCGCGCCTTCTCCTCGCCGCCGAGCTGGCGCGGGGTGACCTGCGCCAGCAGGCTGCGCGCGCGCGCGGCATCGCCGGCTTCGTTCCAGGCAAAGGCGGCATCGGCCAGCAGGCGGCTGCGCTGCGCGCCGGTGGCGGCGAAGGCCTGGGCCTCCAGCTGCTGCGCGGCTTCGCGCGGCTTGCCCTGTTCCAGCAGGGCGATGGCCGCGGCCTGCGCCGGCGAGGCCTGGGGGGCGAGGCTGCTGGTGGCGCAGCTGGCGCACAGCAACAGCAGCAGCGAAACGGCGGAAATCCGGGCGAAGCGGTTATTCATTTCGGTTCCAGTCGACGGGGCGGACGGAGGCGTGCCGGCGAAAAACGCTACGATTCTAACCTTGAGCCTGGAAAAACCATCGATGACTTCCGCAGGAACCCTTCATGTCGTGGCCACGCCGATCGGCAACCTCGGCGATCTGACCCCACGCGCACAGGAGATCCTGCGTTCGGTGGCGGCGATCTGCGCCGAGGACACCCGTCGCACCGGCCAGCTGCTGGCCCACTTCGGCATCGACAAGCCGATGGTGGCCCTGCACGACCACAACGAGGAGGCCCTGGCGCAGCGCATCGTGGCGCGCCTGCAGGGCGGTGATTCGCTGGCCCTGGTCAGTGATGCCGGCACGCCGCTGGTCAGCGACCCGGGTTTCCGCGTGGTGCGCGCGGCGCGTGCGGCGGGTTTGAAGGTGAGCCCGGTGCCGGGCGCCTGCGCGGCGATCGCCGCGCTCAGCGTGGCGGGGCTGCCAAGCGACCGCTTCGTGTTCGAGGGCTTCCTGCCGGCCAAGGCCGGCGCGCGCCGCGAACGCCTGGCGCGCTTGGCGGGCGAGGCGCGCACGCTGGTGTTCTACGAGTCTTCGCACCGCATCGCCGAGTCGCTGGCGGACCTGGCGACGGCGTTTGGCCCGACGCGGCCGGCGGTGATCGCGCGCGAGCTGACCAAGCTGTTCGAGACCGTGCTCGACGGCACCCTGGCTGAGCTGCTGGCGCGGGTGGAAGCCGACGACAACCAGCGCAAGGGCGAGTTCGTGGTGATGGTTCAGGGCGCCGGCGAGGACGCCGAAGCCGAGGCCAAGCTGGCCGAGGGCCGGCGCCTGTACGCCAAGCTGGGTGAACACCTGCCGCCGTCGACGGCGGCGAAACTGGCCGCGGAGCTGAGTGGCGCGCCGCGCAAGGCCTTGTACGGCAGTTGAGGTCCGCGGCGCCCGTTAAGCGGAAAAAGCAGCGGGATGTGGCGGCGCGGCTTACAATGCGCGCGGCGGAGTCGGCCAGGCAGTCGCGTCATCCGAAAGGATGCCGAGGAAAGTCCGGGCTCCACAGGGCAAGGTGCCAGGTAACGCCTGGGCGGCGCGAGCCGACGGAAAGTGCAACAGAAAGATACCGCCTACGTTCTCTTCGGAGAGCCGGTAAGGGTGAAATGGTGCGGTAAGAGCGCACCGCGAGTCCGGTAACGGACCGGCACGGCAAACCCCACCTGGAGCAAGACCAAATAGGGACCTCATGGCGCGGCCCGCGTCGGGTCCGGGTAGGTTGCTTGAGCGTCGCGGTGACGCGGCGCCTAGAAGAATGACTGTCCACGACAGAACCCGGCTTATCGGCCGGCTCCGCCGCTTTCCCCTTGTGGGGCTTCGCCCCCTGCGGGGAACACGCAGTTTTCGCAAAGCGAAAACCGCGTGCCGCGGCTCTGCCTCACCTCCAATCCCCGCGCCTTCGGCGCGCCCCCTTACTAAGGGGGCTCTCCTCCAGCAGGTACGCCGGGTGGTTTTCGATCCCGATGCCGCCCTTCTTTCTTCCGTGTCTTTTTCCGTCTTTATTTGTCTTTCCTGTCTTTCCTGTCTTTCCTGTAGGAGCGGCTTCAGCCGCGACCGGACGAGGTCCGCGCCAGGGAACTTCCTGCAAGCCTGCGTATCCCCGCGTCGGAGGATTCACGGTCGCGGCTGAAGCCGCTCCTACAAGGTGGGTGGGTGAGGGGAGAGGCGCATGCCATCACGCCGCCGACGCGCCATCCCCCGCCGTCTCCAGCCGCGTCTGCCCCAGGAACAGTCCATCCGGCCCAAAACGACGCTCGTGAATCCAGCCGTTCCCCGCGTGGTCCACCATCAGGATCGTGCTCGCCCGCGTGCCGTATTCGCGCCCGCGGATGAAGGCCGCCGACAGACGCCGCTCCAGTTCCAGCCCCACGCCCGTGTCCGGCAAGGCTTCGTCCGGCGCGATCGCCTCGTCCGCCAGCGCCGCCCACAGCGGATCCAGTGATGCGTCCACGCCCGATATCCACTCGCCCAGCACCGCGGTCAGCTTCCGCGTCTTCGGCCACGGCGCATCCAGGGCGCCGTTCGACATGCCGTGCACCCCCGGCGTCAGTCCGCGCGCCGCCGCCGGATGATTGCCCAGGTACCGGCAGGCCTCGCCATCGGCCAGCAGCAGGTTGAAAGGCGGGTATTCCGCCGCGCTCGACACCAACTCGGTCGCGAACGCCCCCGCGCCCTGCGCCCCGGCCAGGTAGTTGGCGATCAGATGCCCCCGCGACGGCCCCGAGGTCGTCGCCATCGGGTCGCGCACGTTGGTCACCACGGCGGCACGTCCGTCCGCTCCCAGGCCCACCCAGCTCCCACCCGAGCGCAGGTCACGCCCGGCCATCACCCCGTCCTGCGGCGGCGGCCAGTGCGACAGCGCGGCCGTCGGCCGCTCGTGGAACTCATCGCGGTTGCCCACCAGCACCAGACGCCAGCGGGGGTGGGTTTTCCAGGCAAGGGCGACCAGGCACATGCGCCGGATTGTGGCCGGTTTGCGCAGTGCACCGCCATCGCCGGGCACGGAATCCGCTCGGCGTTAACACCCTCTACACAGGGCTGAATTTCGGCTCAATCTCAAAATCTGAGACGAAACAGCAACTTGTGGATAAGCCTTGAACAAGTCTCTAAAGATTGCTGCAAGCCATTGATCCCCCAAGTGATTTGCCGACCGGAAAGTTGTTGACAACCCTCTGCGCGCTGCTAAGGTGGGCAACGGAGGGAAAACCGGGTTTTTTGTGGTTTTTCGTGGTTCAATTACCGCCCGAGTGGGTGCCGAGGGTTTTTCAGCGTGTTTCAAGGCGAGACGGCCATCACAGTCGATGACAAGGGGCGCTTGGCGGTTCCCACCGCTTATCGCGATCTTGTCGCGCGTGACAGCGGCAACCGCCTGGTGCTGACCTACAACCCGTTCGAAGCCGGCTGCCTGTGGCTGTACGCGGAGAAGGAGTGGCAGCGCGTGCGCGACGACGTGATGGCCAAGCCCAACACCCAGCGCACCGTGCGCGTGCTGCAGCAGAAGCTGGTCGGTTCCTCGGCCGTGCTCGAACTGGACGGCAACGGCCGCCTGAGCATCCCCGCCAGCCACCGCAACGCGGTGGGCATCGAGAAGAAGGCCGTCCTGCTGGGCATGGGCGACAAGTTTGAACTGTGGAGCGAGCAGGCACATCGCGCGTTGATCCAGCAGACGCTGTCTGACGGGGATCTGGGCGATGGATTGCTCGACCTCAGGTTGTGAGCCGGGGTGCCCGGATGCGCCCTGACGCGCAGCCCGGTCACCTCCCGGTGTCGCAGCCGCCGGCGGCGCATCTGCCGGTGCTGTACACGCAGGTGCTGGAAGGCCTGCAGGTGATCGAGGACGGAACGTATCTGGATGGCACGTTCGGGCGTGGTGGCCACGCGCGCGGCGTGCTGCAACGACTCGGCCCGGGAGGCCGGCTGCTGGTGATGGACAAGGACCCCGAAGCGATCGCCGTGGCCGAACAGTCGTTCGGTGGCGATGCGCGCGTGTCCATCCGCCGCGCCAGCTTCGCCACGCTGGGCCAGTGGGACCAGGCGCAGGCGCTGGACGGCGTGCTGCTCGACCTGGGCGTGTCCTCGCCGCAGCTGGACGTGGCCGAGCGCGGCTTCTCGTTCGGCAAGGACGGCCCGCTGGACATGCGCATGGACCCGGATGCCGGCCAGAGCGCGGCCGAATGGCTGGCCAGCGCGGACGAGCGCGAGATCGCCGACGTGCTGTGGACCTACGGCGAAGAGCGCCAGAGCCGCCGCATCGCGCGCGCCATCGTGCAGCGCCGCGCCGAGCAGCCGCTGCTGCGCACCGCGCAGCTGGCCGACCTGATCGCCTCGGTGATGCCGCGCGGCAAGGACAAGATCCACCCGGCCACGCGCAGCTTCCAGGCCATCCGCATCCACATCAACCGCGAACTGGCCGACCTCGAAGCCGGCCTGGACGCGGCGCTGGCCCGGCTCAAGCCCGGCGGCCGGCTGGCGGTGATCAGCTTCCACTCGCTGGAAGACCGCATCGTCAAGCAGTTCATCAACCGCCACGCCAAGGCGCCGCCGGCCAACCGCCGGCTGCCGGAAGCGCAGGCGTTCACCCCGACGCTGCTGGCCATCGGTGGCGCGATCCGCGCCGAGGATGACGAACTGGCCGCCAACCCGCGCGCCCGCAGCGCGGTGCTGCGTGTGGCCGAGAAGCTGCCGGAGGTGGCCGCGTGAGCCGCCTGCTGCTGATCGTGCTGCTGGCCTGCACCGTGGCCTCGGGCATCGGCGTGGTCTACATGCGCCACATGCACCGCAAGCTGTTCGTCGAGCTGACCCGTCTGCAGAAGACCCGCGACGACCTCGACATCGAGTTCGGCCGCCTGCAGCTGGAGCAGGCGACCTGGGCCGAGAGCAACCGCGTCGACCAGATCGCGCGCGAGCGCCTGGGCATGAAATTCCCGGAAACGGCTGACATCGTGGTGGTGCGGCCATGAAGCCGACCCGCTCGCGCATGCGCACCAGCTTCAACCTGCGTGGCCGCCTGATGCTGGTGGGCACCACGCTGGCGCTGTGCTCGGTCACGCTGATCGGCCGCGCCGCCTACGTGCAGCTGATCAACAGCGATTTCTACCAGCGCCAGGGCGAGGCGCGCTACCTGCGCGAACTGCCCATCGCGGTATCGCGCGGCATGATCACCGACCGCAACGGCGAGCCGCTGGCGGTGTCCACGCCGGTGGAGTCGATCTGGGTCAATCCGCAGGAACTGCTGCGCAACCCGGACCGCATTCCGGAGCTGGCCAAGGCGCTGCAGATGCCGCAGGACGAGCTGAGCTCGCGCCTGTCGCAGAAGGCGGACAAGGAGTTCATGTACCTCAAGCGCCGGATCAATCCCGACCGCGCGCATGAGATCGTGGCGCTGAAGATTCCCGGTGTGTTCTCCCAGCGCGAGTTCCGCCGCTTCTACCCGCAGGGTGAGGCGATGGCGCACGTGCTGGGCTTCACCAACATTGACGACCGCGGCCAGGAAGGCCTGGAGCTGGCGTTCGACCAGTGGCTGCGCGGCAAGCCGGGCAGCAAGCGCGTGGTGCGCGATGCGCGCGGCGCCATCGTGGAGAGCGTGGACCTGGTCAAGCCGGCCGAGCCGGGCCAGGACCTGACCCTGAGCATCGACCGCCGCATCCAGTTCCTGGCCTACAAGGAGCTGCGCAACGCGCTGATCGAGAACAAGGCCGCTGGCGGTTCGATGGTGGTGATGGACGTGGCCACCGGCGAAGTGCTGGCGATGGTCAACCTGCCGACGTACAACCCCAACGCGGTGACCGGCATCAACCCGGCGGCGCGCCGCAACCGCGCGGTCACCGATCTGGTCGAGCCGGGCTCGACGATGAAGCCGCTGACCATCGCCACCGCGCTGCAGGCCGGCGTGGTGACGCCGAACACCACCATCGACACCAACCCCGGCTACATGGCCGTGGGCCGCTTCACCATCAAGGATGTGCCGCGCAACAACGGCGTGCTCAACGTCACCGGCGTGATCACCCGCAGCTCGAACATCGGCGCGGCGAAGATCGCCGCCAAGCTGCCGGACGAGACCTTCTACCAGACGGTCCACAACTTCGGTTACGGCAGTGCGCCGCACAGCGGCTTCCCGGGCGAGGCGGCGGGCCTGCTGCCGTCGCCGGCGCGCTGGAGCGGTTCGTCCAAGACCACGATGTCCTACGGCTACGGTCTGAACGTCACGCCGCTGCAGATCGCGCAGGCGTATGCGGCGCTGGGCAATGGCGGCAGGCTGAACCCGCCGACCTTCGTGAAGGGCCAGCGTGGTGAATCGCGCCAGGTCATCAGCCCGGAAGTGGCGCACACCGTGATCGGCATGATGGAGACGGTGGTGACCCAGGGCGGCGCGAAGGATGCGGCCATCCTTGGCTACCACGTCGCCGGCAAGACCGGCACCGCGCGCAAGAACGGCCCGAACGGCTACGAGCGCGGCCACTACAACGCGCTGTTCGCCGGCCTGGTGCCGGCGACGCGGCCGCGCTTCGCCACGGTGATCGTCATCAACGACCCGCAGGGCGGCAAGTACTACGGTGGCCTGGTCTCGGCGCCGGTATTCCACCGCGTGATGGAAGGCGCGTTGCGCCTGGCCGACGTGCCGCCGGACGACATCCAGTCCTGGCTGGCCGCGCAGGCCGCCGGCAAGGCGGGCGGCGCGCTGCCCAAGCCGGCGCCGGACGCGGTGGCGCCAGCGGTGGATACCGATGGCGACGGCATGATGCCCACCGCCGCCGATGAAGTGGATGCCGGCATTCCCACCGCCAGCGCCACCACCGCGCCGCTGCAGGAGGCCCGCCAGTGAGCCGGCCGATGCCGCTGTCGCAGCTGCTGCCCGACGTGCCGCTGTCGCATGAGGTCGATATCACCGGCCTGGTGCTCGACAGCCGAATGGTGCGCCCGGGTGATGCCTTCGTGGCCATCGCCGGCTTCGGCGCGCACGGCCTGGGCTTCGTCGAGCAGGCGCGCGCCAAGGGTGCCGCGGCGATCCTGTTCGAGCCGCCGGCCCCGGCGGAACTGCCGGCCCCCGCCGATGCCATCGCCGTGCCCGGCCTGCGGGCCCGCATGGGCGCGATGGCCGATCGCTTCCATGGTCATCCCTCGCAGGCGATGACGATGGTCGGGGTGACCGGTACCAACGGCAAGACCTCCACCGTGCAGCTGATGGCGCAGGCCTGGAAGCTGCTCGGTATCGAGAGCGGCAGCATCGGCACGCTCGGTGTCGGCCTGTATGGCCATGTCGTGCCGACCGGCTTCACCACGCCGCTGGTGCTGCAGATGCATGAGGTGCTGGCCGACCTGCGCGACGCCGGTGCGCGCGCGGTGGCGATGGAAGTCAGCTCGCACGCGCTGGACCAGGGCCGTGTCGATGCCGTGCACTACGACGTGGCCGTATTCACCAACCTCACCCGCGACCACCTCGACTACCACGGCGACATGGCCAGCTACGGCGCGGCCAAGGCGCGGCTGTTCTCGCGCGCCGGGCTGAAGGCGGCGGTGATCAATCTCGACGACGCCTTCGGCCGCGAACTGCATGCCGGGCTGGGCGAGGGCATCGCCCGCATCGGGGTCAGCTCGCGTGGCCAGGAAGCGGCGCGCCTGCGTGCCGAAGCGCTGCGCCTGGATGACCACGGCATCAATTTCGACCTGCTGCTGGACGGCACCGCGTGGCCGGTGCATTCGCCGCTGCTGGGTCGTTTCAACGTCGACAACCTGCTCGCCGTCGCCGGTGCGCTGTTCGCGCTGGGCCAGCCGGTGGAGGTGATCGCCGACGTGCTGTCGCGCCTGCAGCCGATCCGCGGGCGCATGAACCGCCTCGGCGGGCAGGGCACGCAGCCGCTGGTGGTGATCGACTACGCCCACACCCCCGACGCGCTGGAACAGGCGCTGGACAGCCTGCGCGGCCACGTCCACGGCCGCCTGCTGTGCGTGTTCGGCTGCGGTGGCGAGCGCGATGCGGGCAAGCGCCCGCAGATGGCCGCCATCGCCGAGCGCCTGAGCGACGTGGTCATCGTCACCGATGACAACCCGCGCAATGAGGACGGCGATGCCATCGTCGCCGACATCCTCGCCGGCTTCGAACACGCCGACGTCGTCACCGTGCAGCGCGACCGCGCCAAGGCGATCGCCGCGGCCATCGGCCAGGCGCGTCCGGGCGACATCGTGCTGGTCGCCGGCAAGGGCCATGAGCCCTACCAGGACGTGGCCGGCGTGAAGCATCCGTTCGACGACACCGAAGTGGCCGCGGCGCTGCTTGCGAACGGGGAGGTGCACGCATGAAGCACACCCCGCTGTCGCTGATCGCGCACTGGGCCGGCGGCGAGCTGCACGGCGACGACGTGATGATCGACGCCGTCAGCAACGACACCCGCACGCTGGCCACCGGAAGCCTGTACGTCGCCCTGCGCGGCGAACGCTTCGACGGCCACGACTTCGCCGGCGACGCGCTGATGCGCGGCGCCAGCGGCCTGCTGGTCGAGCGCCTGCTGCCGGAGATCGAGCTGCCGCAGGTGCTGGTCGCCGATGCCGAGCTGGCGCTGTCGCGCGTGGCCGCCGGCATGCAGCGCGGCCGCAGCACCAAGGTATTCGCGATCACCGGCTCCAACGGCAAGACCAGCGTGAAATCGCTGCTGCTGGCGATCCTGCAGCACGTGCAGGACGTCGACGGCCTGCGCGTCTACGCCACGCCGGGCAACCGCAACAACGAGATCGGCCTGCCGCTGGCGGTGATCGCCGCGCCGGATGACGCCGACTTCGCCGTCTATGAAATGGGTGCCGGCAAGCCGGGCGACATCGCCTACCTCACCGACATCGCCCGCCCCGATTACTCGCTGGTCAACAACATCGCCCCGGCGCACCTGGAGCGCATGGGCAGCCTGCTGGGCGTGGCCACCACCAAGGGCGCGATCTACAGCGCGTTGCCGGACGACGGCGTGGCGGTCATCAACGCCGACGACGCCTTCGGCCTGTGGTTCGAGCAGGCGCTGGTGCGCCCGGCCGATACCGGCCGCCGCGTGCTGCGCTTCGGCCTGGAGGCCAGCGCCGACGTGCGCGCCGCAAAGATCCAGATGACCCCGCAGGTGTCGAACTTCACCCTGATCGCGCCGCAGGGCGAGGTGGCGGTGAGCCTGCACCTGCCGGGCCGCCACAACATCCGCAACGCGCTGGCCGCAGCTTCCCTGGCGCTGGGCGCGGGCATCGGCCTGGACCGCATCGCCGAGGGCCTGGCGCAGGCGCGCCCGGTCGCCGGCCGCCAGATCGCGCACGTGCTGCCCGGCGGCGCGGTGCTGATCGACGACAGCTACAACGCTAACCCGGGTTCGCTAGATGCCGCCATCGACGCGCTGGCCGGTCCGGGCGAAGGCTGGCTGGTACTGGGCGACATGCGCGAACTCGGCCCGGAAGGCGCCGCGCTGCATGCCGCCGCCGGCCGCCGTGCGCGTGACGCGAAGCTGGCGCGTCTGTACGCGCTGGGCGAGCTGAGCGCGCACGCCGCGCAGGCGTTCGGCGAGCGCGGCCGCGTGTTCGCCAGCCACGCCGAACTGGCCGCCGCGCTGGAAGCGGATATCCGCTATGCAACGACGCCGCTGCGCGTGCTCGTCAAGGGCTCGCGCGGCAGTGCCATGGACAAGATCGTGACTGCGCTGCTCGCGCATGGGGAGGAAGCACCGAATGCTGCTTGAGCTGGCCCGTTGGCTACAGCAACTGGAGAGCCTGTTCGGGCTGTTCGGCTATCTGACGTTCCGCGGCATCCTCGCCGCGCTGACCGCGCTTTTCCTGTCGCTATGGATGGGCCCGGCGGTGATCCGCAAGCTCGCCCAGTTCAAGGGCGGCCAGCCGATCCGCCAGGATGGCCCGCAGACGCACTTCTCCAAGGCCGGCACGCCGACCATGGGCGGCTCGCTGATCCTGCTCGCGGTCACCCTCTCGGTGCTGCTGTGGGGTGACCTGCGCAACCGTTATGTGTGGCTGGTGCTGGCGGTGATGGTGTGCTTCGGCGCGATCGGCTGGTACGACGACTGGATCAAGATCGTGCGTCGCGACCCGAACGGCCTGAAGTCGCGCTGGAAATACCTGCTGCAGTCGATCTTCGGCCTGGCTGCCGGCCTGTTCCTGCTCTACACCGCCAAGGTGCCGGCCGAGCTGACCTTCTATATCCCGATGTTCAAGGCGATCGCGCTGCCGCTGGCCGGCATCAGCTTCGTGGTGATCGCCTATTTCTGGATTGTCGGCTTCTCCAACGCGGTGAACCTCACCGACGGCCTGGACGGCCTGGCGATCATGCCGACCGTGCTGGTCGCCTGCGCGCTGGGCGTGTTCGCCTATGCCTCGGGCAACGTGGTGTTCTCCGAATACCTGAAGATCCCGTCTATTCCCGGCGCGGGCGAGCTGGTCATCATCTGCGCGGCGATCGCCGGCGCCGGCCTGGGCTTCCTCTGGTTCAACACCTATCCGGCGATGGTGTTCATGGGCGACATCGGCGCCCTGGCGCTGGGCGCGGTGCTGGGCACCATCGCGGTGATCGTGCGCCAGGAACTGGTGCTGGTGATCATGGGCGGCGTGTTCGTCGTCGAGACGCTGTCGGTGATGATCCAGGTCGCCAGCTTCAAGCTCACCGGCAAGCGCGTGTTCCGCATGGCGCCGATCCACCACCATTTCGAACTCAAGGGCTGGCCGGAGCCGCGCGTGATCGTGCGCTTCTGGATCATCTCCGTCGTGCTCGTGCTGATCGGCCTGGCCACGTTGAAGGTGCGCTGAGATGAACGACCTGTCCCGCCAAGCGACCCGCCTGGAAGCGATCGGAGGCCGCTACGACCCGTGGCTGCTCGGCGCGGCCGTGGCGCTGGCGTCGCTGGGCGTGGTCATGGTCGCCTCCAGCTCGATCGAGCTGGAAGCCAGCCCGTTCTACTACCTCACCCGCCACCTGCTGTTCCTCGGCGTGGGCGTGGGCCTGGCGTTCTGGGCCATGCGCACCGAGCTGAAGAACGTCGAACAGCACAACCAGTGGCTGCTGCTGGCCTGCTTCGGCCTGCTGCTGGTGGTGTTCATTCCCGGCGTGGGCAGCACGGTGAACGGCGCGCGGCGCTGGATCAACCTGGGCGTATCGCGCTTCCAGACCGTGGAAGCGGTGAAGGTGCTCTACATCATCTGGCTGGCGAGCTACCTGGTGCGCTTCCGCGATGAGGTCAACGCGACCTGGCAGGCGATGCTCAAGCCGGTGTTCGTGGTCGGCCTGCTGGTCGGCCTGCTGCTGATGCAGCCGGACTTCGGCTCCTCGATGCTGCTGCTGAGCGTGACCGCCTGCATGCTGGTGCTGGGTGGCGCGCAGATCAAGCGCATCATCCTGCCGATCCTGCTGCTGCTGCCGGCGCTGGTGGCGCTGGTGATCCTCGAGCCGTACCGCATGCGCCGCGTGACCTCGTTCATGGACCCGTGGGCGGACCAGCTCGGCTCGGGCTACCAGCTGTCCAACGCGCTGATGGCCATCGGCCGCGGCGAGTGGTTCGGCGTGGGCCTGGGCGGCTCGGTGCAGAAGCTCAACTACCTGCCCGAATCGCATACCGACTTCATCTTCTCGGTGATCGCCGAGGAACTGGGCTTCGTCGGCGTATGCGGCGTGGTGTCCTTGTACGCGCTGCTGGTGGGTCGCGCGTTCTGGCTGGGCATGCGCTGCGTCGAGATGAAGCGCCACTTCTCCGGCTACATCGCCTTCGGCATCGGCCTGTGGATCGCGATGCAGAGCTTCGTGTCGATCGGCGTGAACCTGGGCATCCTGCCGACCAAGGGCCTGACCCTGCCGCTGATCTCCTCCGGCGGCTCGTCGGTGCTGATGACCTGCGTGGCGATGGGCGTGCTGCTG
>DJAN01000085.1:0-275 GCA_002429615.1 Lysobacteraceae bacterium UBA6001 | reverse complement strand
CGATGGGCGTGCTGCTGCGCGTGTCCTACGAGACCGACCGCGCCGAGCGCCTGCGCAGCAAGCTGGCGCCCGGTGCGCAGGGTGCCGTCGCGGCGGACCTTGTCCAGGTAGGCGTTGACCGCATCGAGCAGGCTGTTGTCCTCGCCGGGTTGCAGGGCCCAGGCCTGGCCCTGGTTGTCGCCCAGGTCGAAGGCCACCCGCACGTTGGGGAAATACACCTGGTTCATGGCCAGCTCGTTGGAATCCACCAGGGTCAGGTCGATCTGGCCCTCGTC
>DJAN01000291.1:2320-3414 GCA_002429615.1 Lysobacteraceae bacterium UBA6001 | reverse complement strand
TCATCGGCGTGCGCACCTCGTGGCCCAGCGTGGCCAGGAAGCGGGTCTTGGCCAGCGAGGCCTGCTCGGCCAGTTCCTGCTTGTGGATCGCCAGCTGCCACGCGTGCAGCCGGCGCAGGCGCCGCCGGTACAGCTGCACCACGACCAGCACCGCCAGCAGGCCGAGCAGCGCCAGCGCGGCGATGCCCCAGCTGCTGCGCCACCACGGCGGCGCCACGCGGAATTCCAGCGTGCGCACCTTCGACCACACCCCGTCCACGGTCTTGCCCTGCACTTCCAGACTGTACGGACCGGACGGCAACCGCGAGAACAGGCGCTCGCCGCTGGGGCCGACGTCGATCCAGTCCGGGTCGTAGCCGCTGAGCTTGAAGCGGTAGCTGCTGGCATCGGAATCGGCGAAGGACAGCATGCGCGCGACGATATGCAGGTCGCGATCGCCATCGGCGACCACCAGCGGCTCGACATGGGTCAGGTCCAGCCCGCTCTCGCCGCGCCGCACGCCCACCCGCTCGATCATCAGCGGCGGCTGCCGCGTCGACGGCCGCACCCGCGCCGGGTCGAACAGCACCAGCCCGTCCGGCGTGGCGGAGACCACCTGCCCCAGCCGCGACTGCAACAGCGTGCGCGGCCGGAACTGCTGGTTCGGCAGGCCATCGTGCACGCCGTAGATGCGGATCGCACGGTTGGCCGGGTCGATGCGGATCAGTCCACGCATGCTCGATACCCAGGCCACGCCGGCCGCATCCACCACCATGCCGCCGGGCTCCAGGGCGGGGAAGTCCTCGCGCGCGCCGATGCCGTCGAGCAGTTGCAGCCGCTTGCCGTCCCAGAAGTATTGCGAGACCTGGCCCATGCCGGCGAGCCAGGTGATGCCGGTATCGGTGAATGCCGACGCATAGATCGCCTGGGTCGGCGCGCCGGGCACCGGCACGAACGTATCGGCGCCTTCGTTCCAGCGCAGCAGGCCACGGCTGGTCGCCAGCCAGATGTTGCCGTCCGGCCCCACGCGCATCTCGTTGACCGCCAGCTCGCGGCTCAGCCCGTGCGCGTCATGCGCCAGCGTGCGCAGCACATGGCCGTCCGGATCGCGCAGC
>DJAN01000291.1:1855-2201 GCA_002429615.1 Lysobacteraceae bacterium UBA6001 | reverse complement strand
TGGCCGTCCGGATCGCGCAGCTGGATCCCGTCCACGTCGGAATACAGCCACAGCCGCCCATCCGGGGTCTGCCGGATCATCTCCGCCTCGCCGAGCATCGCCGCGTCCTTGGCGTCGGTGTCGCGCCAGCGCAGCACGCCGTGGTCGGCCGGGTCGTAACGCACCAGCGCCTTGTACAGGCCGATCCACACCCGTCCCTGCCGATCCTCCAGCACCGACTGCGGCCATTTCAGTCCATCGACCTTGGACAGGTGATGTTCGACCACGCCGGTGGCCGGATCGAGCCGGTCGAGCATGCCGCGCGTGCCGACCAGCCAGAAGCGGCCATCGGCCGCGCGCGCGGCCG
>DJAN01000291.1:1384-1631 GCA_002429615.1 Lysobacteraceae bacterium UBA6001 | reverse complement strand
GGCCGCGCGCGCGGCCGCCAGCACATAGGGGTTGCCGATCGAGGTGTCGTCATCGCGCCGGTTGGCCAGCACCGCGAACTGACGCCAGTTCGCCGGCAGGTGCCACAGCCCGGTGTTGGGGCTGGCGAACCAGATGCCGCCCTCGTGGTCTTCATAGGCCGCCGACCAGTTCGGCTTGACCAGCCCGTGCGCCGAACTGCTGTAGAGCGGCACGTTGCGCAGTTCCCCGTCGGCATCCCGGCCGAGG
>DJAN01000291.1:519-1217 GCA_002429615.1 Lysobacteraceae bacterium UBA6001 | reverse complement strand
CGGACAGCGTGTCGAGCCAGTAGCTGCCGGCACTGTCGCGCAACAGCACGCTGAGCACCGAATCGTCGGTGACGTGGCGCCAGGGATGTTCATCCCAGCTGCCATCCGGGCGCCGCAGCAGCGGGCTGCCATTGGAATCGGCGATCCACAGGCTGCCATCGGCTTCCACCGCCAATCCGTTGATGTAGCGGGTCACGTCGCCGGGCATGACGAGGCGTTCGAAATCGTGTCCGGTCCAGCGCGCGACGCCATTCTTGGCCGCCACCCACAAGGTGCCGTCCGGGCCCACCTTGAGGAAGTTCACCGATGCCGCCGGGATGGTGCGCTCGTCGCCGGGGCTCGGCATGTAGCGCTCCATCTTGCCGGCCGGCGTCAAGCGGTACAGCCCGCCGGTCGAGGTGCCGAACCAGATGCTGCCGTCCGGCGTGGATTCGATGCACCACACCGTATTGCCGAGCATCTGCGGATAGCCGCGATGGTCGTAGTAATGGAAGCGGCGACGGTCGGCACTGAGCATCACCAGGCCGGCGTTCTCGGTGCCGATCCAGACCCGGTTGCGCGCATCCACGTGCACGGCCCAGATCATGTTGTCGCGCAGGCCATCCTCGATGCGCCAGATGCGATAGCCGCGACCGTCATAGCGCGCCAGGCCGTCGCCACTGGCCAGCCACATGTAGCCGAACGCATCCTCGGCGAAG
>DJAN01000291.1:0-318 GCA_002429615.1 Lysobacteraceae bacterium UBA6001 | reverse complement strand
CGTTGATGGTGTTGGACGGCAGGCCGTCGGCGACGGTGAGCTGGCGCGGCTGCGGCGTGGCCGGTACCGCGGCCGCCGCCGCCCCGGCCACGAGCAGGCAAAGCACCAGCATGGCCCGTACCGCCATGCGAATGACCTGTCGCCGCATCGCGGCCCGCCTCGGTTGCCCTGCCCGCATCATCGTCATGTCCGCCACCCCGCCCGGCATCCTGCTTGGCGGCGGGCCGGGCTGGCAAGTCGGCGCATGCGCGGCCAGCGCCTCATGCCGGCGCCGGGGTGGTGGCCTGCAGGTCGAGCGCGGCCAAGGCACCGGCCAGC
>DJAN01000040.1 GCA_002429615.1 Lysobacteraceae bacterium UBA6001 | reverse complement strand
ACGGCGTGTCCCGAAAGGGGCAAGTCCCCGGGGGCCGCGCGCGACAACCGAACAGCCGATCCACCTCTCGCGCGAATGACTTTCCGTAGAACCGAGCATCTCCCCCGGAGGATCAGGCAACAACAGTGAAACCCGCGAACCCACACTGGCGGCACCCCAAAAAAACAGAAAAGGAGTCCAGCCATGACCTCGATATCCCTAGTAACCGGCGCCAGCCGTGGCCTTGGCCGCAGCACGGCGTTGTCGATCGCACGCGCAGGTGGTGATGTGATCCTGACCTGGCGTCACGGCGCCGAAGCCGCGCAGGCGGTGGTGGACGAGATCATCGCCCTGGGTCGTCGTGCGGTGGCCCTGCCGTTGGACGTCGGCGACGTATCGAGCTTCCCGGCCTTCGCGCAGACCCTGCGCACCACCCTGCGCGACCATTTCGGTGCCGAGCACTTCGATCATCTCATCAACAACGCCGGTCACGGCGAGATGGCGGCCTTCGCCGACACCACCGAAGCGCAGTTCGACAGCCTGTTCGCCGTGCATGTCAAAGGCGTCTTCTTCCTGACCCAGGCCCTGTTGCCGCTGCTCGCCGATGGTGGCCGCATCGTCAACCTGTCCAGCGGGCTCACCCGTGTCTCGCAACCAGGGTTCTCGGCGTATTCCGCGGCCAAGGGCGCGGTGGAAACCTTGACCGTCTACCTCGCCCGCGAACTCGGCGCGCGCGGCATCACTGCCAATACCGTCGCCCCCGGCGCGATCGAAACCGACTTCCTCGGCGGTGCCGTGCGCGACGTCCCCGAATACAACCAGGCCTTCGCCGGCATGACCGCGCTGGGCCGGGTGGGTGTCGTCGACGACATCGGCCCGATGGTCGCCAGCCTGCTCGGGCCGGCGAACCGTTGGGTCACCGGCCAGCGCATCGAAGTCTCCGGCGGCCAGGCGATCTGATCAGCCCGCGTAGCGCGCCTGCAGCATCGCCCAGGCCGAACGTAGCGCCAGCGCCTCGCCACCCGCCGGGCGGCCGGGGCGCTCGGCGTCGTTCCACGCGTACACGTCCAGGTGGGCCCACGCCTGGCCGTTGGGCACGAAGCGCTCCAGATAGAGCGCCGCGGTGACCGCACCGGCCATGCGCGATCCCGCATTGGCCAGATCGGCCACGTGGCTGGTGAGGTAACGCAGGTACGGACGCCACAGCGGCATGCGCCACACCGGATCACGGGTGCGCTCGCCCGCCGCGATCCAGGCGTTGGCCACCGTCTCATCGTTGGCGAACAGCGCCGGCAGATCCGGGCCGAGCGCGATGCGCGCGGCACCGGTGAGCGTGGCGAAATCCAGGATCAGCTCGGGCTTGGCCTCGCCGGCGTAGCTCAGCGCATCGCACAGGATCAGCCGGCCTTCCGCGTCGGTGTTGTCGATCTCCACGCTGACGCCGGCGCGCGTGGTGATGACCTCGCCGGGACGGAACGCGTCCGGGCCGACCGCGTTCTCCACCGCCGGGATCAGCAGGGTCAGGTGCACCGGCAGCGCGCGCGCCATCACCAGGCCGGCCAGCGCCAGCGCGTGCGCGGCGCCGCCCATGTCCTTCTTCATGTGGCGCATGCCGTCGGCCGGCTTGAGATCCAGGCCGCCGGTATCGAAGCACACGCCCTTGCCGACCAGGGTCAGGTGCGGATGCGCCGCATCGCCCCAGTGCAGTTCGATCAGCCGCGGCGCGCGGTGCGACGCGCGGCCCACCGCATGGATGGTGGGGAAGTTGCGCTCCAGCAGCGCATCACCGGTGATGACCTCGATGCGCGCGCCGTGCGCGGCGGCGAGCTCGCGCGCGGCGGCTTCCAGCTGTTCCGGGCCCATGTCCTCGGTCGGCGTATTGACCCAGTCACGCACGCGCAGGCAGGCCTGGACCAGGTCGGCCACTTCCGCGCTGGGCGTGGCCACCAGTTCGGCCGGCGCGCGCGTCGGCTTGCGGTAGCGGCTGAAGCGGTAGCTGCCCAGGCCCCAGCCCAGGTGCAGCAGCGACTGCTCCGCCTCGCTCAGACCTTCGGCGCGCCACGCACTGCCGGCGGGCAGCGCATACGGGCCGTGCGCGTAGGCGTAGGCATCCTCGCGGTCGCCGATGCCGAGCACCGCGCCGGCCAGGCCCTCGGCGCCCGGCAGCAGCAGCACGCTGCCCGGCGCGGCTTCGAAGCGTTGCGCCTGTGCCCACGCCACCACGGCGGGCGGCTGCTGTTCCAGCCATGCCGCCAGGTGCGCGCGGTCCAGGAAATGCAGCGGCAGGGCGGTGGCGTGGTCGGGGGCGAAGCCTTGGGGCAGGGACATGGGGTTTCCTTGGAGATCAGGTGCGCGAGGGCACACCGGGAGAAAACGGGAAAAGGGCGGCACTCATGCCGCGCGGGTCGCCTGGGCGTCGAGCCAGTCGGCGAGTCCGGCGAGCGTGTCGAATTCCAGGTCCGGGGTCTTGTGCGCGTGCGGCCAGATCGCCTCGGTGCGATTGATCCAGCAGGCGCGCAGGCCGGCGTCGAGGGCGCCAAGCACGTCCATGTCGACGTGGTCGCCGACATGCAGCACTTCGGCGGGAATCACGCCCAGGCGCGCGCAGGCGGCATGGAAAATGCTGGCCTCCGGCTTGGCCGCGCCGTGCTCGCGCGACCCAAGCTGGAAGGCGAAATGGTGGTCCAGGCCGATGCGCGCCAGGTCGGCGTTGCCGTTGCTGACCGCCGCCACCGGCACGCGCGCGGCGATGCGGGCGAGGGCATCGAGCGCATCGGGGTAGCACTCCACCTGGTTGCGCGCGGCGTAGAACACCTCGTAGGCGGGCTCTACCAGGGCGAGGTCGCCGCCGCTGAGTTCGAAGGCCTGCTGCAGGGTGATCCGGCGCAGGGCGCTGAGATCGTGGTGCAGATGGGGGTTCTCGGCGAAGCTGCGTTCGCGCAGCTCACGCATGCCGGCCAGGTCGAAGTGCGCGGCGGTGACCGGGCTGTGGACCTGCATCCACTCGTGCAATACACGGTCGATGCGCGCGCCGATCGGCGCGAACGGCCACAAGGTGTCGTCGAGGTCGAGGGTGATGGCGCGGATCGGGAAGCTCACCCCGCCATTTTAGGGCAGATGGGCGCGGCGGGCGTGACCGTGCCAGCCAAAGGCCGCCCCACCCCGGCCGCCCCCCCTTACTCCAGCAACCGCGCCCAGCGCTGGGTGCCTTCCAGCCGGCTCAGGATCATCTTGATGCACACCAGCAGCGGCACCGCCAGCAGCAGCCCGATCATTCCCCACAGCCAGCCGAACAGCATCAGCGCCAGGATCAGCATCAGCGGCGAGATCGCCATGCGCCGGCCCAGGATGATCGGCGTGACCACCTGGCCCTCGATGGTATGCAGCACCAGGTACAGCACGGCGGGCAGCACGCCCGCGGCCGGCGTGTCGAAGGTGACGAAGCCCATCAGCAGCATCAGCATCACGCCGATCAGCGGGCCGACGTACGGTGCGAAGTTCAGCAGCGCCACCACCGTGCCCCACAGCAGCGCTTCCTGCACCGGGATGCCCAGCGCGTACAGCACGCCCGCATAGAGCATGCCCACCGCGGTGTTGATCAGGGTGATGGTCAATACATAGCGCGATACCTCGCGCTCGATCTCCAGCATGATCCCGGTGGTGAAGCGTTGCTGGGCACGATTGGGCAGCAGCGCGATCGCATGCCGCTGCAGGTTCTCGCCGTAGACCATGAAGAAGAACGTCAGCAGCACCACCGCCAGCACCGAGGCGGCCAGCTTGGGCGCGCGGACCAGGGCGCGGTAGGGATCATCGAGCTGGGTCCGCACCACCTGCACCTGCCGGCCGGTTTCGCCACCGGCGGCACGGGCGAAGCTTTCGGCGGCCTGGTTGGCCTGCTGCACCGGCTTGGTGAAGTCACGCACCTCGCGGGAAATCTGCCGCATCTGCGCCGGCGCCTGCTGGAACCACGCCGCCGCCGGACCCACCAGCTGCACCGCCAGCGCGATGGTGCCGGCCAGGCCGATCACGATCACCAGCAGCGCGGCGACGAAGCGCGGCAGGTAGAGCTTGCGCAGCAGGCGGATGATCGGGTTGCCGACCATCGAGAAGAACGCGGCGAGCATGATCGGCAGGATCACCGTCTGCGCGGCCCACAGCGTATAGCCGACCGCGAGCACGGCGAGCACCACCAGCGAGGCCGGCCCGCGCGGGCGCGGTTTCGGCGGCGGGGGCAGCAGGGACTCGGGTTCGGCGGGAGATTCGGGGTCGAGCGGGGCGGGGTGGCTCATGCGCGGGAGGCCGGCTGCGGTCACCCATTATCCGCTGCGCGCGCGTCAACGGCGCGCATGCCCTCAGCGTTCGGACAACTCCGTGGCCGCCTCGGCCGGGCGCGGCGCGCGCACGTCATCGTCGGCAA
>DJAN01000039.1 GCA_002429615.1 Lysobacteraceae bacterium UBA6001 | reverse complement strand
GGGTGGCGGCCGCGGCCAGCAGCGCCTGCTGGCGCGCGGCGGGCAGGTATTGCAGGACATCCAGCAGCGTCACGCTGCCGAGGTGTTCGGGCGGCGGGTCGGCGAGATCGAGCGGTGCGAAGCGCACGCCGGACAAACCGGCGTTGGCGGCCGCGCGTGCGGCGCGGTCCAGCTTGGCGGCGTCGATATCCACGCCGTGGTACGCCTGCGCCTGGCCATCGGCGCGCAACGCGTGGGCGAGCAGCCCGAGGCCGCAGCCGAGGTCGAGCAGCGGCCAGGCGCTGTCGCGCAATGCCGCCAGCACGCCCGGATACAACGGGTCGGTGCGCAGCTTGGCCTGCACGTAGTGGTAGTCGTAGCGGTTGCCCCAGCGCTTCGCGGGCAGGAACGCCCGCGCGATGGCGCGCGCGTTCTCGCGCGGCATGCCCTGCGGGGTGGCGGTGGCGGCATCCATGCGCGCCGGGCTCAGGCCGACAACGCGCGCCGCGCCGGCAGCAGCGCCTGCCGCGCCCAATGCGCGTACATCAGGGCGGAGGGATGCAGGCCGTCGTCGACGAGCATGGTGATATCGCTGGCCTGGTCGCGGCTGGCGGCGGTGATCTCGACGAACGCCACGCCGGCCTGCGCGCACAGCGCGGCGGCGGCGGCATTGAACGCGTCGATCTCGCCGGCCACGAGGTCCGCGTCGCGCCCCTGCTGGCGCGCGAACGGGGTGCGTCCCCAGTCCGGAATCGACAGCACCACGACGCGCCGGGGCCTGCCGCCGGCAAGCTCGATCGCCTGCGCCAGCAGTTCGCCGAACTGCGTCCGGTAGGTTTCCAGCGGCCAGCCGCGGTACTGGTTGTTCACGCCGATGCCGAGGCTGACCAGCGCGAACGGCCCCTGCGGTGCCGCCGCGGCGATGCCGGCCTGCAGTTCGTCGGTGGTCCAGCCGGTGGTGGCGATGTACTCGGGGGCCTCCAGCACGATGCCGGCCTCGCCCAGCAGCGCGACCAGCTGCGCGGGCCAGCGCCCCTCCGCGGCCACGCCTTCGCCGATGCTGTAGGAATCGCCCAGCGCGAGGAAACGCGCGGCACCGCTCATGCGGCGCTGCGCGGCTTCAGCGGCACGACCTTCTGCGCGGTCTCGGCGCGACGTGCCAGGGCGCGGTCGATGCGCGCGAACACGTCGCGCATCACGGCGGCTTCCGGCAGCAGGGTGACGCGGAAGTGGTTGCGGTAGGGCACGTTGAAGCTCGAACCCGGCACCACCAGCACGCCTTCCTCGTTCATCAGTTCCAGCGCGAATTCGTGATCGTCGAAACCACGCGCGGCGTGGCCGACCACGGCCGGGAACGCATACAGCGCGCCAGCCGGCTTCACCAGCGACAGGTGTTCGCTGGCCTCGCAGGCTTCGATCACCGCGCGGCGGGTTTCATACAAACGCCCACCGGGTGCGGTGAGTTCGGAAATGGTGTCCACGCCGTTGACCGCCGCGACGATGGCGTACTGCCCCGGCACATTGGCGCACAGACGCAGCGCGCCGAGCAGGTCGAGCGCATTGCGGAAGTCGTGGATGCGCTCGGCCGCGCCGGAGAGCATCGCCCAGCCCACGCGCCAGCCGCAGGCGCGGTGCACCTTGGACAGGCCGCTGAAGGTCAGGCACGGGTGGTCGCCGGCCAGCGGGGCGACCGGCTGGAAGGTGGCGTCGTCGTAGAGGATCTGGTCGTAGATCTCGTCCACCAGCAGCAGCAGGTCGTGCTTGCGCGCGATGGCGACAATCTTCTCCAGCAGTTCGCGCGGGTAGCTCGCGCCACTGGGGTTGTTCGGGTTGATCAGCACGATGGCGCGGGTGCGCGAGGAGACCAGGGCCTCGATCTCCACCGGGTCGGGCTGGAAGCCGTTTTCCGGGGCGCAGCGGTAGTACACCGGGCGGCCGTCGTTGAGGATGGTCGAGGCCGACCACAACGGGTAGTCCGGCGACGGCACCAGCACCTCGTCACCCGGGTTGAGCAGGGCGCGCAGGGCCAGGTCGATCAGCTCGCTGACGCCGTTGCCGAGGAAGATGCGGTCCGGGTGCGCGTCCGGGTGCTGGCGACGCGCGTAGTACTCGGCGATCGCCTCGCGCGCCACCGGCAGGCCCTGCTGGTGGGTGTAGGGGTCGGTGCGGCCCATGTCGTCGGCGATCGCGCGCTGCAGGTGTTCCGGGGCACGGAAGCCGAACGCGCCGGGATTGCCGATGTTGAGCTTGATCAGCTTGCGGCCCTGCGCCTCCAGGTCCCTAGCTCGCCGCGCCAGTTCGCCCCGGATCTCGTAGCGGACTTCGGACAGGCGCTCGCGGATGGCGAGCGGCTTCAGCGGCGGATTGGACATGGCGGTGGTGGGTGGGGCCGAAAGGGCGTGGAAGCCGCATGTTAGCCCAATTGCGGCGGTGCGGAAGCGCAAAAAGCCAGCCGTTGCGCGGGTTTGCCTGCCCGGCCTCGACGCGCGGTGGGGCCGGCCCCGGCGACTGCGGCGCGGCCAGGGCCTAGAATCGCCGGATGAGTGAAGCTTCCCCCGACTTCGACGCGCTGCGCGTGATCGGCTGGCCCTGGCCGGGTCCGCCGGACGAGCCCACCTGGCAGGCCCTGCTGGATGCCCATCCCGAGGCGCGACCGGCGCGGGTCATCGAGCAGCACCGTTCCGGGTATGTGGTGGCCGATACGCCGGAGGCGGCGATCAAGGCCGAGTCGCCGGCCGAGTGGCAGCGCCCACCCGGCTTCAAGAAAGGCCATGCGCCGGCGCATGAGCGCGCGGCGGTGGGCGACTGGGTGCTGCTGCAGGGCAAGCGCATCGTCGCGCTGCTGCCGCGGCGCACCGCGATCAAGCGCGGCGCGGCGGGCGAGCATTACCAGCAGCAGGTGATCGCGGCCAACATCGATGCGGTGTTCATCGTCTGCGGCCTGGATGCCGACTTCAATCCGCGCCGCATCGAACGCTACCGCCTGCTGGTGGGCAGCGGCGGCGCCGAGCCGGTGGTGGTGCTGACCAAGGCCGACACCGCCACCGACGTGCCCGGCGCGGTCGCCGCGCTGGTCGAGCTGGCGGCGCAGCAGGTCGCGGTACGCGCGGTCAACGCGCGCGATCCGCACAGCGTCTCGGCGCTGGCGCCGTGGCTGGATGCCGGCAAGACGGTGGTGCTGGTCGGCTCTTCCGGCGCCGGCAAATCCACCCTCACCAACACCCTGCTCGGCGAGCAGCGCATGCGCACCAATGCCGTGCGCGACAGTGACTCGCGCGGCCGCCACACCACCACGCACCGTGCGCTGATGACCTTGCCCAGCGGCGCCTGCGTGATCGACACGCCCGGCATGCGCGAGCTCAAACCGACCGGCGAGGAGGACCTGGCCGACGGCGGCTTCGCCGATATCGAGGCGCTGGCCGAGCAATGCCGCTTCCGCGACTGCTCGCACGGCGCCGAGCCAGGCTGCGCGGTGCGCGCGGCGATCGAGCGCGGCGAACTGGATCCGGCCCGGCTGGCCAACTACCTCAAGCTGCGCGATGAAGTGGCCGGTGCCGCGGACAAGCTGGCCACGCGGTTGGCACAGAAGGCGGAGGCGCGCGTGCCCGGCAAGGGGCCGCAGAAGCGTCCGGAAGCGAAGCGCCGCCGATGACGGCCGTGGATGGCGCGCTCGCCCACCACGCCGCGCTGGATGCGCGGATGGTCGCGACGGTGCGCGGCATCCGCCTGCTCGGGCTGACCAGCTGGCCGTCCTCGCTGCAGGCCCCGTTCCTGGAAAGCGTGGCGCGCGGTCGCCCGCGGTTGCCGCAGGTCGAATACCCGACGCTGGATTTCACCGACGTGCGCCGCGAGCTGGCGGCGATCGCCGCGGCGGCCGATCCGCAGCACCCGATCGGCGCCTACCTGCGCGCCTCGATCCACAGCTGGGACCTGGCCGCGGCGCTGCTGGAGTCGCTGGGCACGGCGGCGGCGGGCGACTACTCGGCGCAGCTGTTCGGGCTGCCGGACGACCCAATGCCGGGGCAGGGGCCGAGCACGCGCGATGCGGCCGGGCATTTCATCCAGATCGCACGCGAGATGGACAACGAGCTGCTGGCGCCGGAGGAGCAGGTGCCGGTATCGGCCACCGCGCTGCAGCTGCAGCTGCAGAGCGACCTGGACGATTTCTTCGACCAGCGCCTGATCACCGTCGAGCTGGACCCGGACCTGATCGCCAAGGCCGCCGCCGGTGCGCATCGCATCCGCCTGCGCAGCGGCGCGATGTTCAGCGACTATGACCGCGCGCAGCTGTTCCACCATGAGGCGCTGGTGCATTCGCTGACCGCGCTCAACGGGCGCGAGCAGCCGAACCTGCCGAGCCTGGCGCTGTCCTCGCCGCGCGTCACCGCGACCCAGGAGGGGCTGGCGACGTTCGCCGAGCAGATCACCGGCAGCATCGACATCGAGCGGATGAAGCGCATCAGCCTGCGCATCGAGGCGGTGGCGATGGCGCGTGGCGGCGCCGACTTCATCCAGGTCTTCGAGTATTTCCGCCAGGCCGGGCAGAACCCGGAGGAGAGCTTCGCCTCCGCCCAGCGCGTGTTCCGTGGCGTGCCGCCGACGGGGGGGCATGCTTTCAGCAAGGACACGGTGTACCTGCGTGGGCTGGTGGCCGTGCACACCTTCTTCCGCCAGGCCCTGCAGCAGGACGAGCTGCGCCTGTGCCGCTGGCTGTTCGCCGGCAAGATGGCGCTGGAGGACGTGGCGTCGTTCGCGCCGCTGTTCGAATCCGGTGCGCTGGCGCCGCCGCGCTGGCTGCCGCGCTGGGTGAGCCGCGCCAGCGGCCTGGCCGGCATGCTGGCGTTCTCGCTGTTCGCCAACCGCATCCGCATGGACCGGCTCACCGGCTTCGACCTCGGCCAGGCGCCGAAGAGCTGATCCACCCGTGACCGACGCATGTCAGACTGTCGGCATGCCTGGACCCACCCTGCTTGTCGCCGACGACCACCCGCTGTTCCGTGCCGCGGTCATCCACGTGCTGCGCGAGGCCCTACCGGAGGCGCGCATGCTGGAAGCGTCCAGCGCGGGCACGCTGGGCGAGGTGCTGGGGCAGCATCCGGATACCGAACTGGTCCTGCTCGACCTCGCGATGCCGGGCGCACGCGGCTTTTCCGCGCTGCTGCATGTGCGGGGCGAGTACCCCGAAGTGCCGGTGGTGGTGATCTCCTCCAACGACCACCCGCGGGTGATCCGCCGCGCGCAGCAGTTCGGCGCGGCCGGCTTCATTTCCAAGTCGGCACCGCCGGAGGCGATCGCCACCGCGGTGGCCAACGTGCTCGAAGGCGGCAGCGCGTTCCCGCCGATGCAGGTGGAGCGCTCCGAGGCGGACGCGCACCTGGCCGCCAAGCTGGCGCAGCTGACCCCGCAGCAGTTCCGCGTACTGCTGTGCCTGGCTGACGGACTGCTCAACAAGCAGATCGCGCACCAGCTCGGCCTGGCCGAGAACACGGTGAAGGTGCATGTCACCGCGATCCTGAAGAAGCTGGACTGCTACAGCCGCACGCAGGCGGCGGTGCTGGTGAAGGCGCTGGAGCCGGAAAGCGCGCCCTGAGCGCGGCTGCATCGATGCAGTTTCGCGGCTGACAAGCGCCGCGCGATCGCCAAGGCTGGGAGGGTCGAGGCGAAGGAAACGCACGCTGGTGTCCAGCAGGCACGCATGCACGGGAAGTCCGCAGTGGCGGCACATCGCCGAGATCCTGGCGGCGGAAATCCGCCAGGGTCACTGGCGCGATGGCCAGGCGCTGCCCTCGGCGCTGTGCCTGGCCTCGCGCTTCGGCGTGCATCGCCATACCGTGCGCAAGAGTCTGGACTGGCTGCGCGCCGAGGGCCTGCTGCAGATGCACGGCATGCGCGTGGCCGCGCCACGCATGCCGTTGCCGCTGCCCACCTGCACGTTCCTGCCCGAACACCTGCGCTCGCTCGGGCTTTCGGCGCGTTGCGAACTGCTCGCCTGCACGACGGTGCCGGGGCTGCCGGCGGCATTGCAGGCGCGCACGCCCTGCCAGATGCCCGGCCCGCTGCTGCATCTGGTCTATGAGGTGATGGCCGACGAGCAGGTGCTGGCACGCACCGAAGCCTGGCTGCCGGCCGGGGAATTCACCGACCTGGGATTGCGGCTGGCCAGTGGCCACGCGCTGGGCACGGCGCTGCGGCTGGGCGGGGTGCCGCCGGCGAGTCGTCGCCACGCCTGGGTGGAAGCCGGCGGCGAACTGCCGTCGTTGGTGCCGGGCAGCGCCGATGCGACGCTGTCACTGCGCGCCTGCGTGCTGGCACTGGATGCGCGCGGGCTCCCGCTCAAGCTGTGCCTGCATCATCTTGATGCGGGCCGCTTGCGCCTGCTGGTGTAAGGGCGCACGAGAACGCTTGTACAGCCGCAGCGCGGTGTACAACATTGGTCGCATCCAGGTCGTAGTCCACGCGCAGCCTGTCCGCATCGACGGAAGGGAGATGCGGCATGCGCTGGCAACTGGTGGTGTTCGATATCGCGGGAACGACGGTGGCCGATCCCGGCCTGGTGGAGCAGGCGTTCCTGGACGCGTTGCAGGCGGCCGGCCGCCACCTGCCGGTAGACGAGGTGCGTGGCTGGATGGGCTACGCCAAGCCGGAGGCCATCGCGCGGTTGCTGCAGCTGCCGGTTGACGCGCCGGAAGTCAACGCGGTGCACGCGGCCTTCGTCGCGCGCATGCGCGCCTTCGTCCGCCACGACGCGCGGATCCGTCCGCTGCCCGGTGCCGAAGCGCTGTTCGCACGTCTGCGCGAACACGGTGTGCGGGTCGCGCTCGGCACCGGCTTCTGCACCGCGATCACCACCGACCTGCTGCATCGTCTGCAATGGGAAACCCGGATCGACGCCTGGGTGGCCAGCGACCAGGTGCCGGCGGCGCGGCCGGCCGCGCACATGATCCACGTGCTGATGCGCCGCTGCGCGGTGTCCGACCCGGCCTTGGTGGTGAAGGTGGGCGATACCCCAGTCGACATGGCCGAAGGACGCGGGGCGGATGTCGGCCTGTGCGTGGCGGTCACCACCGGCGCGCATGATCGGGCGACGCTGATGGCAGCCGGTGCCGACCGGGTGATCGACCATCTGGATGAACTTCCCGCGCTGCTCGGCCTGTCGTGAGCGCGCGCGCCGTGCGCGAGGTGGGCGTGCCGCCCCGCTGGGACTGGCTGTGGCCGGGCCTGGCGGCGATGGCGACGTATGCCTGCATGTACGCCTTCCGCAAGCCGTTCGCGGCCGGCACCTATGCCGGGGAAGACGTGGCCGGCATGGACTACAAGATCTGGCTGGTGGTGGCGCAGACCCTGGGCTATGCCTGCAGCAAGTTCATCGGCATCGGCGTGATCGGCCAATTACTGCCGGCGCAGCGGCAACCGCTGCTGCTCGCCATTCTCGGCGGCGCGCTGCTGGCTTGGCTGGGCTTCGCGCTGACGCCGGCGGCCTGGCGCGCGTTGTGGCTGTTCTGCAACGGTCTGCTGCTCGGATTGGTCTGGGGCGTGGTGTTCAGCTACCTCGAAGGCCGACGGGCGACGGAGGTGATGGCGGCGCTGCTGGCATCCAGCGTGATCTTCTCCTCGGCGATGGTGAAGGCGGTGGGCAAGCAGCTGCTGCTGGTCGACCTGGAGGCGCGCTGGATGCCCTTGGCATGTGCGGCGCTGTTCTCCCTGCCCCTGCTCTTATGCCTGCGCCAGCTGGCGCGGCTGCCGCCGCCGGATGCGGGCGATCGCCAGGCCCGGCATGCGCGCCGTCCCCTCGGGCGGGCCCGGCGAAGGGGCCTGTTGCGCCGTTTCCTGCCGGGGCTGGCGGCGCTGTCCGTGGGCTACGTCGCCATCGCCGTGCTGCGCGACGTGCGCGACAACTTCGAGGCCGAACTGCTGACCGAAGCGGGCCATGGCGGCAATGCCGGCCTGTTCCTGTGGATCGAGCTACCGGCGACGCTGGCCGCGCTGGGCGTGGCGGCCGTGCTGGTGCGGATGCACGACCATGCGCGCTGCCTGTGGCGGTTGCACCTGCTGATGCTGGCCGGGCTGGGCGGCGCGCTGCTGTGCACCTGGCTGTTCCGCGCGGGCGGCCTGCCGGCGCTGGCATGGATCGCGCTGACCGGCCTGTGCCTGGCGCTGGCCTATGTGCCCTTCAACTGCGCGTTCTTCGAGCGCTTCATCGCCGCCTTCCGCCTGCGCGGCAACGTGGGCTTCTTCGCCTATCTGCTCGACACCCTGGCGTACTTCGCCAGCTGTGGCGTGCTGCTGGCCGGGCATTGGATGCCCAGTGCCGGCTGGACCGGCCGCTACGTGCTGGCCAGTTCCGCGTTGCCGTTGGCCGGTATCGCCGGCACGACGCTGGCGCTGTGCTTCTTCCGTCGCTGCCACCGCGCCGTGCGACCGCCCCCTGTTTTCCACCCCTCCCGGGAGTTTCCATGAGCAGACCCACCGCGATCGTCATCGGTGCCGGCATCGTCGGCCTGGCGATGGCACGCGCGCTGTCCCTGCGTGGCATGCAGGTCACCGTGCTGGAACAGCACACACGCGCCGTCGGCGCCTCGATCCGCAACTTCGGCATGGTGTGGCCGATCGGCGTGCCCAACGGCGTGCTCTATGAGCGCGCACTGCGTTCGCGTGCGGCCTGGTTGCAGCTCGTGGAAGGCGCCGGCCTGTGGCACGACGTCTCCGGTTCCCTGCACGTGGCGCATGCGGATGACGAGTGGGACGTCCTGTGCCAATACCACGAGGCGAACCGGACGCGCCGGCCGCTGCACCTGTTGTCCGCGGCGCAGGCGCAGGCCATGTCGCCCGCGCTGGTCGGTGAAGGACTGCGCGGCGGCCTGCTGGGCGATGACGAACTCGTGGTCGATCCGCGACAGGCGATGGCGCGCATCCCCGCCTATCTGGAAAGCCATGGCGTGCGCTTCCTTTGGAACATGCCGGTCACCGCGGTGGAGACCGGCCGGGTGTGGTCGGGAAGCCGCTGCTTCGATGCCGAGCGGGTCTACGTCTGCAACGGCGCCCAGTTCGAGCAGCTGTTTCCCGAGCTGCACGCCGCCGCGCCACTGACCCGCTGCAAGCTGCAGATGCTGCGTCTGGCCGCGCCAGCGCCGGGATTTCGCCTTGGGCCGGCGTTGTGCGGCGGGCTGTCGCTGCTGCACTACGCCGGCTTCGCCGAGGCGGCCGATCTGGCGCCGCTGCGGGCACGCTGCGATCGCGAACATGCCGACCTGCTCGCCGCGGGCATCCACGTGATGGTGTCGCAGAATGGGGCCGGCGAGATCGCGGTGGGCGATTCGCACCACTACGCGCATACGCACGATCCCTTCGACGAGCACGCCATCAACCAGCGCATCCTCGACTATCTGGCCCGGTTCGCGCGCTTCCCCTCGCAGCGGATCGTGCAGACCTGGCATGGCATCTATCCACGCCTGACCGACGGCAGCAGCGAGTGGGTGGTCGAAGCGCTGCCCGGCGTAACCCTGGTCAACGCCGTGGGCGGAGGTGGCCTGGGCATGACCCTGGCGCTGGGATTGGCGGAGGACATCGTGGCCGGACGGCTGACACCGCGTAGCGTGCCGCCGCCGACGTGAGCGCTCAGTGCTGGCGCAGCAGCATCTGGGTCATCAGCGCGCGCAGCGCCGGCGGGCGGACCGGCTTGGCAAGGAAGCCCCAGCCCTGCGCGACCGCTTCGGCGCGCAGCGCTTCGTCCGCTTCCGCGCTGACCAGCACCACGCCGGGCGCCGCGCGCCAGCGTTCGCACAGCACGCGGTAGACGTCCGGCCCATGGAAGGGATCCATGCGCACGTCGAGCAGCAGCAGCTGCGGTGGATTCTCCGGCGTGGCCAGGTCCAGCGCCTGCTGCGGCCCGCCGGCGAAGCCCACCGCGCAGCCCCAGCGTTCGAGCAGCGTGCGCGTGGCCTCGCAGACGCGCGGGTCGTCGTCCACGCTCCACACCCGGCAGCCGCGCAGGCGGTCGTCATCGAAGTCGATCATGGGCGATGGTGGGGCCGGTACCACTGCCGCCGCGTCGCCCAGCGGCACGCGCACCCAGAACACGCTGCCATGGCCGAGCCGCGAACGCAGCCCGATGCGATGGCCGAGCACGCGGCCGATACGTTCGACGATCGCCAGCCCGAGGCCGGCGCCGCGCTGGTCGCCGTCATCGAGGCGGCGGAACTCCTCGAAGATTTCCTGCTGCCGGCTCTCCGGAATGCCCGGCCCCTGGTCGTGCACCTCGATGCGCAGCGCGCCAGGCTCGTGCCGGCAGCCGACCAGGATGCGGCCCTGGCGCGTGTAGCGCACCGCGTTGGAGAGGAAGTTCTGCAGGATGCGTCGCAGCAGTGCTTCGTCGCTGCGCACCACCGCGGTGGTGGCCACGCCGCGCAATGACAGCCCGCGGTTGCCGGCGAGGATGCCGAACTCGCGCAGCAGCGCGTCGAGCAGGCCCTGCACGGCGAAATCGCGCGGATTGGCCTGCAGCTGGCCCGATTCCATCCGCGAGATGTCGAGCAGGCTGGCGAGGATGGCGTCCTGCGCGGCGAGCGCGCCTTCGATGCTGTCGGCGACCTGCCGGCTTGCGGGCTCATGTAGGTGTCCACGCAGCGCCGAGACGAACATGCGCGCCGCGTTCAAGGGCTGCAGCAGGTCGTGGACGGCGGCGGCGACGAAGCGGGTCTTGTAGCGGTTGGCGTTCTCCGCCTCGTGGCGGGCCTCTTCGAGGTCGCGGGTACGCTCGACGATGCGGTGCTCCAGCGCATCGGCCATCGAGCGCAGTTCGCGCGCGGCGTTCTTGTAGCTGGTGATGTCGGCATAGCTGGTGACGAAGCCGCCATCGGGCAGGGGATTGCCACGGATCTCCAGCACGGTGCCATCGTCCTTCTCGCTCTCGCGCAGGTGCGGGCGGCCGCTGCGCAGGTGCTCCAGGCGGCGCGCGATGGCCTCTTCCACCGGGCCGGGGCCAAGCAGGCCACGGCGCGCGTTGAAGCGGAACAGCTGTTCGATCGGCGTGCCGATCCGCAGCAGTTCGGCCGGGAACCGGAACAGGTCGACGTAGCGCTGGTTCCAGGCCACCAGGTTGAGGTCGGCGTCGATGATCACCACGCCCTGCGGCAGGTGTTCCAGGCTGCGGCTCAGGCCGCTGTCGGCGCCCTGCGCGGCCTGCACGATGCCGTCCTGCGCGGTGCGCAGTTCGTGCGCATGCTGCTGCAGCACCGCTTCCAGCTCGCGCCGGCTGCGCTGGCGCAGCGCGGCCAGGCGCCGGCGCTGTTCGACGAACAGCACCAGCAGCGACAGCGCCAGCCAGCTGCCGCCGGCCGCGAGCGCGGCGCTGCGGCCGGCGCCTACCGCCCCGGACACGTCATGCAG
>DJAN01000251.1 GCA_002429615.1 Lysobacteraceae bacterium UBA6001 | reverse complement strand
GCCGGTGCGCGCGGCGCCTGCGCCTGCCGTCGCCGCGCCAGCGCCTGCCCCGGTGATGCCGGAAATGGCGATGGCACCGCCGCCCGAGCAGGTGCGTGCCGCACCGGCACCGGCGGATGCGCTGGTCGAAGAGCGTATCGCCGACGCCGAGCAGTGGCTGGAAGTGGTGGCCAATGCCCAGTTGTCCGGTCCGTCGCGCCAGCTCGCCGCGCATTCGGCCTTCATCTCGCATCGCGAGGGTGTGCTGCGCCTGGCCCTGGACCCGGGCTTTGAATACCTGCGCTCGGACCGCTCGCTGGGCGAGCTGGCGCAGGCCCTGCAGCCGGCCCTCGGGCAGGCGCCGAAGATCGTCATCGAAGCCGGCGCCAGCAGCGCCGAAACCCTGCACGAGCGCGCCCATCGTCAGAAGGGCGAGCGCCAGGACGCCGCCGAGGCGGCGTTCATGGCCGACCCGAACGTGCAGCACCTGATCCAGCAGCACGGCGCGCGCGTCGTGCCCGATTCCATCCGTCCTTACGAAGAGTGATCCCCATGCGCGGCAACATCGCCCAACTCATGCAACAGGCGCAGAAGATGCAGGAGAACCTGCAGCGCGCCCAGGAAGAACTGGCCAAGCTTGAAGTCACCGGCACCGCCGGCGGCGGCATGGTCAGCGTGACCCTCACCGGTGCCAAGGAGTGCCGCAAGGTCCGTATCGACCCCAGCGTGCTGGCCGATCCGGAAATGGCCGAGGACCTGATCGCCGCGGCGTTCAACGATGCCTCCAACAAGATCGACGCCGAGTCCAAGAACCGCATGGGTTCGGCCACCGCCGGCATGCAGCTGCCGCCGGGCATGAAGCTGCCGTTCTGATCCCTGACCGGAGCCGCCGCGCCGCCGTTCGCGCGGCGCGGATCGCCACGCCATGAGCCTGTCCCTGCTCGAACAACTCATCGAGTCGCTGCGCGTGCTGCCCGGCGTCGGGCAGAAGAGTGCCCAGCGCATGGCCTACCACCTGCTGGAGCGCGAGCGCGAGGGCGGCCGTCGGCTGGCCGAAGTGCTGGCCGAGGCGATGCAGCGCATCGGCCACTGCACGCTGTGCCGCGATTTCAGCGAGCAGTCGCTGTGCGCGATCTGCGCCAGCAGCAGCCGTGACCGCCAGCAGCTGTGCGTGGTCGAATCACCGGCCGACCGCCTGGCGATCGAACACGCCACCGGCTACCGCGGCCTGTACTACGTGCTGCAGGGCCGGCTGTCGCCGCTGGATGGCATCGGTCCGCGCGAGCTCGGCCTGGACCGTCTCGCCGAACGCCTGGGGCAGGGCGAGGTCGAGGAGCTGATCATCGCCACCAACGCCACCGTCGAAGGCGAGGCCACCGCGCATTACCTGGGCCAGCTGGCGCGCCAGCACCGCGTGCGGCCGAGCCGGCTCACCCAGGGCATGCCGTTGGGCGGCGAGCTGGAATATGTCGATCGCGGCACGCTGTCGTATGCGTTCGGCAGCCGCAGCGAGATGCCCGAGTAACGTTTCCTTCCTGGAGCCCGTCCCATGTCCGACACGATCTTCGGCAAGATCATCCGCCGCGAAATTCCCGCCAGCATCGTCTACGAAGACGACGACGTGCTGGGCTTCAAGGACATCGCCCCGCAAGCGCCGGTGCACGTGCTCTTCATTCCCAAGCACGAGGCGATCCCGACCCTGGACGACGTGCGTCCGGACCAGGCTTTGCTCATCGGCAAGCTGGCGCTGGCCGCGGCCGAGTACGCGCGCCGCGAGGGCCTGGCGCAGGACGGCTACCGCATCGTGATGAACTGCCGCGAGCACGCCGGCCAGACCGTCTTCCACATCCACCTGCACCTGCTGGCCGGCGCCCCGCTCGGCCACTTCGGCGCCCCGGGCCGCTGAAAACGACAACGCCGCCTTGCGGCGGCGTCGACAAATCTGCTGGAGCAGAGCCCCCCTTTGTTAAGGGGGGCAGCACGCCCTCATTACCACCAGCCCCAGCGCGGGCCCCACCACGGGCTCGGGCCCCACGGGCCGTACGGGCCATACGGACCCCACGGATCGACCACCTGCACCTCGCGCACCACCGGCCACAGGTACACCACGTCGGCGTCGATCTTCGGCACGCGGTAGTCGAACTCGCCGATGCGGGTGTTCTCGTAGCCGCTGATCTTGCCGATGAAGGTCACCTCGCGGCCGGCCTGGAAGATCGCCGGGTCGTAGAAGCCGTTGCGGCAGGCGATGAAGCGGCCGTCATTGGCATCGCTGTCGCTGCTCGACGGGCGGCCGGTGCCGGCCAGCGGACGGCCGAGCATCTGGAAGCAGGTCTGGTCCGGGCCGGGCCGGGTCTCGATGATGCTGCCGCCCCAGCGCACCAGGGCGCCCGGCTGCGCGCCGGCTTCGCGCGGCGCGACCGGATTGAACTGCCCCTGCAGGGGCTTGGGTGCGGTGGCGCACGCCGCCAACGACAGCGCGGCGATGAAAGGAAGTACCAAACGGATGTTCATGGCGACGAAGCTCCGGTGTTCGGACGATGTTGGTGCAGGTCTTTGATCAGTTGCCGGCGTGCGCTGTCGGCGACGTCGGCAGCGTAGCGCGCTTCGGCGAAACGTCGGCTGAGTACGACCAGGGCGGGGTCGACAAGTTCCCGGTCGACCCGGGCCGCCCAGTCCAGCGCCGGCTCGTGGGGTTCGCGTGCCAGGCCGTGCCGCGCATAGCGGCGGCCGAGCCGGTGCCACGCGCGCAGCAGGGGATCGCGCTCGCGTTCGCCACGGGCCAGCAGCCAGGCCATCCAGCCCAGCGCCAGCAGCGCGGCGCAGACGAACAGCGCGGTGAGCTGCGCCGGCTCCAGCCGCTCGATGCCAAGGGGCCGCAGCAGGTGCTGCTGGCGGTCGGCATTGAACGACAGCACCATCTCGTTCCAGCTGCGGCGCAGCCAGTCGCCGACATTGCCCGCCCAGCGCGCGTCGATCTGCGTGGCCGCGCCGTCCTGCTGCGACAGGCGGTTTTCGAGGGTGTCGTAGACGCGCTCCGGTGCGATCGCAGCGGTCGGGTCGACCCGTACCCAGCCACGCCCGGCCAGCCACACCTCGGCCCAGGCATGGGCGTCCAGGCGGCGCACCACCCAGTAGCCGCCGATCGGATTGCGCACGCCGCCGGCATACCCGGTCACCACGCGCGCCGGGATGCCGGCCGCGCGCATCAGCACCACGAAAGCGGAGCTGAAATGTTCACAGAACCCGCGCTTGTACTCGAACAGGAATTCGTCGACGCCGTCGTGGCCCAGCGGCGGTGTCTCCAGCGTGTAGGCGAACTCGGCGTGGATCCAGTCCATCGCCCGGCGCACGATGGCCGCGTCGTTCTGGCCGGCTTCCTGCCGCCATTTCTGCCCGAGGGTGAGCGTGCGCGGGTTGTAGCCGCGCGGCAGCTGCAAGGCGGCGCGACGCAGCGCCGGCGGCAGGTTCGCCTCGAAGGCCTGTGGCGGCGAGGATGCCAGCCGCCAGCGGGTCAGTCCGGTCAGCGGCTGGTGGCTGAGCAGTTCGTAGTCCGCGCTCAGCTGGGTGCCGGCCGGTGCCTGCAGCGGCAGGTCCAGCGCGACCAGGCGCCGGTCATCGGTGGCTTCGTAGTCAATCTGGTACGACCAGCGTGCCGGCCCGGAGCGCACCGCCGGCACCGGTGTGCCCTGGCGCAGGCGCGAGGCGGTCCAGTCGCTGCCGTCGAAGTCGGTCAACACCGGGCCACGCCAGTAGCGCTGCTGCGGCGGCGGCACGTCGCCGAGGAACTGCACGCGCAGCGCCGGGGAGTCGTCGCCCATCAGGTCGATCCACTGCCCGGGCGACATCTTGTCCGACAAGCCGGGCCGCGACATCGTCCGTTCGGGGATGCCCCATAGCGGCGAGCCCAGGCGCGGGAACAGCCAGAATGCCGCCAATGCCAGCGGCAGCCCGATCACCGTCAGCCGGCGCAGCACGCGCATCTGTTCGCGCCAGTCCGGCACCGGCGTGTGCGATTCGGCGTCGGCCAGCTGCGCCATGCACAGCACCGAGGCGAGCACCGCCAGCAGGGCCAGCACGGTGGTCAGCGGGCCCTGGTCGAGCAGGAAGGCGGAGAACGGCGCGAACAGGCCGAAGCCGAGCAGGCTGCGGCCATCGCGCAAGGTGCGCAGTTCGGTCGATTTGATCGCCAGCATCGCCGCCAGCAGGGCGCAGCCGGTGTCGCGGCCGAAGCGCAGGCCGGCCTGCCAGTACACGGCGGCCAGCATCGCCAGCAGCAGCAGCAGGCGCAGCGGTGCCGGCACCGCGCGTCGCCAGGCCAGGGCCACGGTCAGCAGCGCGGCGGCGGCGAATACCCAGGCCAGCAGCGCCGGCAACTGCAGCAGCAGTGGCAGCAGGCACAGGCCAGTGGTGGCCGCGAGCCAGGCACGGGCGTGGGCGGAAAGCGCGGGAGACTCACGCATGCGGCAGCAGCGCCAGTGCGCGCAGGCATTCGTGCCGGTGCTGCGGGCCACGCGCCGGCCCCAGCGGTGGTTGCCCGGGCAGGTTGAGGCGATAGCGCCGGCCCTCGCGCTCGGCTTCGTCCACCCAGCGCGCCAGCCGCGCGATGCGCCGCTCGTAGCCCAGGCCGGACAGCGCGCGCCAGTCCAGCTGCACGTCCACGCCGGTGGGTTGTTCGTATTCGCGCACCAGCAGCATGTCGCGGCGCGCGGAGTGTTTCCAGGCGATGGCACGGCGCGCATCGCCGGTGCGATAGGGGCGAAGCTGGTGCAGTTCCTCGCCCTGCGCATGCAGGCGCGTGTGGGCGGGATGGCCATCGCCCAGCGGCAGCGGCGGGCCATCGGCCTCCGCCGCCGGATATACCAGCAGCGGGATGTCCGGCCACAACCACGACCAGGCCCGCACCAGTCCGAGCGGATGGGTGGTGGACAGCCGCAGCCGGCCGATCTCGCGCCAGCCGCGCTGGGTGGTGGCCAGGCGCAGTTCGGGCGCGCGGTCGTCGGCATCGCCGACCGAGCACCAGGTGGTGTCGTCGGGCAGCTGCAGGCACAGGCCGCGGCGCGTGCGCCCATCATGCGCGGCGAACACCAGGCGCAGATGCAGCGGCGTGCCGGCGGGCACCGGGTCGGCGGCCAGCGCGGTGAGTTCCAGGCCGGACAGCTGCAGGTGCGCCATGATCGCGCTGGCGATCGCCACCGCGCCGAGCAGCAGGGCCAGCAGCAGCGCCGGATTGTTGTTGTAGTTCAGCGCGCCAAGCAGCATCGCCACCAGCAGCACGCCGATGAAGCCGCCGAACGGGGTCGGCAGCACGTAGATGCGCCGCCGGTCCAGCCGCACCGGCAGGGATTCCTGCGTGCGCGGGCGCGCGAGCAGCGCGAGGCGGCGCCAGCCGGCGCGCATGGCGGCCGCGTTCATCGCCGCGCTCGGGCAGGACGGCGCGGCGGCATCAATCGACCGGCACGCTGTGCAGGATCTTCTTCGCCAGCGCCGCGCCGGACACGCTTTCCGCCTCGGCCACCAGGCGATGCCCGGCCACCGCTTCGAACAGCGCCTGGATGTCCTCCGGCTGCACATGCGTGCGCCCCAGCAACAGCGCATAGGCCTTGGCCGCGCGCAGCAGCGCGATGCCGGCACGCGGCGACAGGCCGACCCGCACGCCCGCGTACTGGCGGCTGCGCGCGAGCAGGTTCTGCACGTAGTGGATCAGCGCCTCGCTGGCATGCACCTGTTCCACCGCCTGGCGCAGGGTCAGCACGTCCTGGTCGGTCAGGCACGGCGCGGCCTGCGCGATCAGGTGGCGGCGGTCGCTGCCGCTGAGCAGCGCGCGCTCGGACTCGGCGTTGGGATAGCCCAGCGTGAGCCTCAGCAGGAATCGGTCCAGCTGCGAATCCGGCAGCGGGAACGTGCCCGACAGGTCCACCGGATTCTGCGTGGCGATCACGAAGAACGGTTCCGGCAGCGCGTGGGTCTCGCCGTCGAGGGTGACCTGCTGCTCGGCCATCGCCTCCAGCAGCGCGCTCTGCGTGCGGGGCGGCGCGCGGTTGATCTCGTCGGCCAGCAATACCTGGGTGAAGACCGGGCCGGGATGGAACTGGAAGCGCCGCGCGCTGGCGTCGTATACCGAGACGCCGAGCACATCGGCGGGCAGCAGATCGGAGGTGAACTGGACGCGCTGGAAGCCCAGGCCCAGACTGGATGCCAGCGCGTGCGCCAGCGTGGTCTTGCCCAGGCCCGGCAGATCCTCGATCAGCAGGTGGCCACCGGAGAGCAGCGCCACGAAGGCCAGCCGCACTTCGTGCGCTTTGCCCAGCAGGAGCGAATTGACCTGCGTCTGGGCCCGACGCAGCGCTTCGCGCAGTGCATCGGTTAGCATTTCCGTGGCTTGAGGCGGTATCGACATCACGTTCCCGGATCTGATGAAGGATTGAGTGGCGAGGCTAATGCAGGGAGAACAGCGCGCGCATCGCAACTTCGTGATCCTGTGGACACTGTTGACCGCCGTCAAGGTGGTCATCGCCGCACGCCTGCCGCTGTTCGTGGACGAAGCGTTCTACTGGCAGGAAGGCCAGCACCTGGCCGCGGCCTATTCCGACCTGCCGGGCATGACCGCCTGGCTGGCGCGGCTGGGGGTGTGGATCGGCGGCCAGCACGTGCTGGCGCTGCGCCTGCCGTTCCTGGTGATCGCCTCGCTGCTGCCGTGGCTGATCGCGCATATCGCACGGCGCTGGTTCGGCAACACCTGCGGCTGGCAGGCCGGCAGCCTGGCGCTGCTGATGCCGTTGTCGGCCACGCTGGGCATCCTCGCCGTGCCGGACGTGCCGATGGCACTGGCGGCGGTGCTGTGCCTGGATGCCGGCGCGCGCCTGCTGCGCGAGGTCGAGGCCGGCAGCGCGCTGCAGCTGGCGATCGGCCTGGTGATCGGCGCGCTCAGCCACTACCGCTTCGCCGGCGTGATCGGCGTGGGCTTCATCGCGCTGGCGGTGCTGCCGCAGGGACGCGCGGTGCTGCGCGATCCGCGCATCTGGATCGCGCTCAGTGCCGGCCTGCTGGCGTGGCTGCCGTTGCTGCTGTGGAACACCGATCATGACGAGGCCGGCCTGCGCTTCCAGCTGATCGACCGCCATCCCTGGAAATTCCAGTGGACCGGCTTCCAGTTCCTGCTGGTGCAGGCGCTGATGGTCACCCCGCCGCTGGCCTGGGCGATGCTGCGCGTGGGCATCGCCGGCACGCGAGGTGGCGGGGGCGTGCGCGCGCAATGGCGTTACTTCGGGCTGGTCGGCGGGGTGTCGACCGTGGCGATCTTCGCGCTGGGCTTCTTTAGCGACGCCGAGCGCATCAGCTTCCATTGGCCGCTGCCGGGCTACCTCGCGCTGGTGGTGGCGGTGCCGGTGATCCTGATGCGCTGGCCGCGGCATTGGCGTCGCGCCACCTGGGCGCTGGCGGTGATCGGCATGCTGTGCGCTTACGGCTATTACCTGGCGGTCTCGGTGCCGGCGCTGCGCGCGCAGGCGGCGGGGCAGAAGTATTACCCGCGTAATTTCGCCGGCTGGGATCCATTGGCGCGAGCGGTGCGCGAGGAACTGGCGAAGATGCCGCCCGGCAGCCGCGTGCTGGCCGCCAACTTCAAGGTGGGCGCCGAGCTGGGGTTCGCGCTGGGCGATGCGGACATCGAAGTGCTGCCCGCGCCGTTGAACGAAAAACACGGGCGCAGCGCGCAGCTGGCGCAGTGGGGGTTGCTGGCCGAAGGCGAGCGCGATGCGCCGCGCCTGCTGGTGCTGTCGCCCAGCGATCAGCGCTACCGTGATCTGCTGCAGCGTTACCACGAGGTCTGCGACGCGGTGGGGCCGTTGCCGCCGCCGTTGCGCCAGGTCTCCGCCGACCACGGCTATCAGCGTTTCCTGCTGTTCCACCTGCCGCAGGCGCGCGCCGAAGGGCCGTGCATCGCGCCGGTCATGGCGTGGGTCGACGCGCCGCTGCCGGGCGTACGCGTGGATACGCCATCGCTGCACGTGGCGGGCTGGGCGTTCAAGGATGGCGTGGGCCTACGCGCGGTGGAAATCCTCGTCGATGGCCGGGTGCTGGCGACGGCCGAATACGGCGGCGTGCTCGATGTGCGCCCGCATTGGCCGCAGAGCAACGACCCCCAGCATCCGAACGTCGCCTTCCAGGCCGACGTCGATATCCGCGGGCTGCGTGCCGGCCGGCATTGGCTGGGCCTGCGCCTGCATGGGCACGACGGCAGCGTCGAGGAATGGTGGGAACAACCGTTCGACGTTGTCCATCCCTAGCGGATCCAAGCGACAATGGATGTCATGACTGCTCCCCTGCGCCACGCTTCCGTCATCGTCGAGCCCACCCTGCGGGTGGCCGTCGTCGTGCCCTGCCACAACGAAGCGGCGACCATCGCCAAGGTGGTCGGCGATTTCGCCACCGCGCTGCCGGGGGCCGCGGTCCACGTGTTCGACAACAATTCCCGCGACGCCACCGCGGCGCGGGCACATGCGGCCGGCGCGCAGGTGCACGCGGTGGCGTTGCAGGGCAAGGGCAACGTGGTGCGGCGCGCCTTCGCCGACGTCGATGCCGATGTCTACGTGATGGTGGATGGCGATGACACCTACGACGCGAGCGTCGCGCCGATGCTGGTGGCGCGGCTCGTCGCCGAAGGCCTGGACATGGTGGTGGGCGCGCGTCGCGACCAGGAACAGGCCGCCTACCGGCCGGGGCATCGCTTCGGCAACGTGCTGCTGACACGCTGCGCCGGCATGCTGTTCGGCCGCAGCTTCGATGACATGCTGTCCGGCTACCGGGTGTTCTCGCGCCGCTACGTCAAATCCTTCGCCGCGCATGCGCAGGGCTTCGAGACCGAGACTGAACTGGCCGTGCATGCCCTGCAGCTGCGCATGCCGGTGGCCGAAGTCGCCACCGCGTATGGCGTGCGCCCGGAAGGCTCGCAGAGCAAGCTCAATACCTGGCGCGACGGCTGGCGGATCCTGATGACGATCCTCAAGCTGTTCAAGGCCGAGCGGCCACTGCTGTTCTTCTCGGTGGGCTTCGTGGCCTGCGTGCTGACCTCGCTGGGGCTGGCGGTGCCGCTGCTGGATACCTACCTGCAAACTGGCCTGGTGCCGCGCTTCCCGACCGCGATCCTGTGCGTGGCGTTGATGCTGCTCGGCTTCCTGCTGCTGGCGTGTGGGCTGATCCTGGATACGGTTACCCGGGGGCGCATCGAGGCCAAGCATCTGGCCTATCTTTCGCTGCCGCGTCCGGGAGCGCGCGTTTGAGGCGTCTGCTGGGGCGGGTCGGCGCGGCCCTGCGTGCGCGCTTCGCCTTCGACTCGCGCGGCAACATCGTCTTCGCCTGCGTGACCGCGGCGCTGGCCTGCGGCCTGTGGGCGCTGCTGCGTGGGCAGGACGCCAACTGGGACCTGCGCAACTACCATCTCTACAACGGCTATGCCGCGTTGCAGGGCCGCCTCGGCATCGACCTGGCCGCGGCGCAGATGCAGAGCTACTTCAATCCGGTGCTCGACGTCCTGCAGTACGTGCTGATGACGGCGTTGCCGGCGCCGTTGGCGGGGTTCCTGTTCGGTGCCTGGCACGGGCTGGTGTTCGCGCTGGTCGCGGCGATCGGCTGGCGCGTGCTCGCCGACGATCCGCGCCGCGCCACGCGCGTGCCGCTGCTGGCGCTGGCCGGCCTGTTCACCGCCGCGTTCCTGTCCGAACTCGGCAATACCATGGCCGACAACAGCACCGCGGTGCCGGTGCTGGGTGCGTTGGCGTTGCTGCTGTCGGCGCAGGCGCGCGGACGCGCGGGGCAGGGCGCCTGGGGGCATTGGCTGCTCGCCGGTGTGCTGATCGGTCTGGCGGTGGCGTGCAAGCTCACCAACGCGTTGTACGCGGTGGCGCTGGGCTTGGCCGCGTTGGCAGATGGGGGCCGCACGCGTGATCGCCTGGCCGGCGCAGCGGCGATGACGGCCGCGGCGCTGGTGTGCTTCGCGGCAGTGGGCGGCCCGTGGTTCGTACAGGTGTGGCGACAGTTCGGCAATCCGCTGTTCCCGCAGTTCAATGCCTGGTTCGATGCGCCGCTGGCGTTGCCGTTGTCGGTCGCCGATACGCGCTGGCTGCCCAAGAGCGTGGGCGAGTGGCTGGCATGGCCGCTGTGGTTCTCGCTGCACCCCAAGCGGGTCAGCGACATGCCGATGCCGCAGTTCGGCTGGGCGCTGCTGTACCTGGTGCTGCTGCTTGGCGCGGCGTGGCGCCTGCTGCTGCGCCGCGCGCCGGCCGATACGCGCGCGATGCTGCCGGCCGCGCGGGTGCTGCTGGTGTATTTCGGCGTTTCCTACCTGCTGTGGCAGGGGATTTTCAGCATCCATCGTTACCTGGTGGCGATCGAGGTGCTGCTGCCGCTGCTGCTGTGGTGGGCGTGGCCGCGCCTGCTCGGGCCGGCGCTGTTGCGTGCGCGCGTGCCGGTGATGGTGTTGCTGGCGCTGCATGCCTGGCACGCCAGTGGCGACTGGGGGCATGGCGCCTGGCGTCAGCCGGCCTTCGCGGTGGCGGCGCCGGAGATGCCGTTGCCGGCGGACAGCGCGGTGGTGCTGGTGGGAGGCGAGCCGCAGGCCTGGCGGATTCCGTTCCTGCCGCCGCAGGCGGTCTACCTGTCGTTCGCGTCGAACTTCCCGGCCTCGCCGGCGTATGCGCTGCGCGTCCAGGACATCCTGGCCAGCCGTCCGCAGCGTTACGCGATGCTGCATGCGGCGACCGACCGCAACGCCGAGCGGGTGGCGGGCTTCAATGCCTGGGCAAAGCGCTTTGGTTGGGATGCGCAGCCCGGTTGCACGATGCTGCGCCGGATCGTCCGGCACGGCAGCCGGATGGCGCTGGATGAAGGCGTGCCGGGCCAGTGCGTGCTGCGGCCTGCCCGGCCCATCGACCTGGCCGCCGCCGACGCGGCCCTGCGCGCC
>DJAN01000026.1:527-57463 GCA_002429615.1 Lysobacteraceae bacterium UBA6001 | reverse complement strand
CGTAGAAGCCGGAGAACAGGCCGGCGGTGGTGAACAGGTTCGGCAGCAGGTAGATCGTGCGCGAACGCGGCGGGGGGCGGGTTTCTTCCATCCCGCCAGTTTAGTGGCAGTCGGCGGCCAGGGCGAACCGTCCCGGCGCCCGGTCCGGGGCCACCCCACGTCCCAGTTTGGCCCCGCCACCTGCCCGGTGGCTTGCCAGCCCCGCCCGCCGGTGCTGCAATCCCGCTCGGGATTCACCCTGGGGAAAGACCATCATGCGATTGAAGACCGGCCTGCTTGGCCTGTGTCTGCTGGCCGGCACCGCCGGCGCGGCCGACCTGTACAAGTGGAAGGACGCCAACGGCGTCACCCACTATTCCGAAAGTCCTCCGCCCGGCCAGAAGTACGAGTCGCGCCGGATCGACACCTACGGCGGGCTCGGCCCGGCCGAAGACCCGGAATCGCCGGCGAAGGAATCGCCGCAGTGCGCACAGGCCCGGGAGAACCTGAAGACGCTCAGCGACAGCCGGCCCGCCATGATCGACAGCGACGGCGACGGCAAGCCGGACACGCCGCTGGACGCGGACCAGCGCGAAGTCCAGCGCAATCTGGCCGATGCGGCGGTGAAGGCGTACTGCCCGCGCAACGGCGGCTGAGGCCGCGCCCCTGCGGCCGTCGGCGCCCCCGCGCCCCGGCCGCAGTGCCTTTCGGCGCCGAGGAAAGGCAAAATAGGGCCTTTCCGCCCCTGCGAAGCCGCCGATGCGCCTGTCCAAGTTCCACCTCCACACCACCAAGGAAACCCCGGCCGACGCCGAGCTGGTCAGCCACCAGCTGATGATGCGCGCGGGCATGATCCGCAAGCTGGCCGCGGGCCTGTACACCTGGTCGCCGCTGGGCCTGCGCGTGCTGCGCAAGGTCGAGACCGTGGTGCGCGAGGAGATGAACCGCGCCGGCGCGGTGGAACTGCTGCTGCCGACCATCCAGCCGCGCGAGCTGTGGGACGAGAGCGGCCGCTGGGAGAAGTTCGGCGCCCAGCTGCTGAAGATCAAGGACCGCAAGCAGGCCGACTACTGCTACTCGCCGACCGCCGAAGAGGCGATCACCGATTACGCCCGGCAGGAGCTGAGCAGCTACAAGCAGCTGCCGGTCAACTTCTACCAGATCCAGACCAAGTTCCGCGACGAGATCCGCCCGCGTTTCGGCGTGATGCGCGCGCGCGAGTTCCTGATGAAGGACGCCTACTCCTTCCATCTCACCGACGCCGACCTGGTGCGCGAGTACGAGAACATGAAGGCGGCCTACAGCCGCGTCTTCACCCGTCTGGGCCTGGAATTCCGTGCCGTGCAGGCCGACTCCGGCGCCATCGGCGGTGACGCCTCGCAGGAATTCCACGTCATCGCCGATTCCGGCGAGGACAGCCTGGCGTTCTCCACCGGCTCGGACTACGCGGCCAATGTCGAAGCGGCCGTGGCGGCCGAGCCGGCGCCGCGCGCCGCAGCAGCCGAGGCCCTGCGCCGTATCGACACCCCGACCCAGAAGACCTGCGAGGACGTCGCCGCGCTGATGGGCATCGCCCTGCAGCGCACGGTGAAGTCGATCGCGGTAGTCACCGAAGACGGCGCTTTCGTGCTGGCGCTGGTGCGCGGCGACCACGCGGTCAACGAGATCAAGCTCGGCAAGGTCGCCGGCCTGGCCGGTTACCGCCTGGCCAACGAGGCCGAGATCGACGCGCACCTGGGCAGTGAGCCGGGCTTCCTCGGCCCGCTCAATCCGCGCAAGCCGATCCGCGTGATCGCCGACCGCGAGGTCGCGGCGATGGCCGACTTCGTCGTCGGCGCCAACGAGGCCGGCTTCCACCTGGCCGGCGTGAACTGGGGCCGTGACCTGGCCGAGCCGGAGACCGTGGCCGACATCCGCAACGTCGTCGCCGGCGACCGCGCTGCCGATGGCGGTGAAATCCGCATCGCGCGCGGCATCGAGGTCGGCCATGTGTTCCAGCTCGGCCGCAAGTACGCCGAAGCGTTGAAGGCCACCGTGCTGGACGAGAGCGGCAAGGCCGCCACGCCGAGCATGGGCTGCTACGGCATCGGCGTGTCGCGCATCGTCGCCGCGGCGATCGAGCAGAACCACGACGCGGCCGGCATCGTCTGGCCGGCGCCGATGGCGCCGTGGGAAGTGGTGGTGTGCGTGATCAACCCGAAGAACGACGCCAATGTCGCCGCCGCGTCCGAAGCGCTGCTCGACGAACTGCTGGCCGCCGGCATCGATGCGGCGCTCGACGACCGTGGCCTGCGCCCGGGCGCGATGTTCGCCGACATGGAGCTGATCGGCATTCCCCACCGTATTGTCGTGTCCGAGCGCGGCCTGGCCGCCGGCACGTTCGAATACCGGGCACGCAGTGCGGAAGCAGCAGAAAACCTGGACAAGACGGCGCTGCTGTCGCGTCTGCGCGGTTGAGGCGAACGGGGCGTGAAGGCGCCCCGTGACAACCCGACCACCGAGATTCCAGCTCAGAAAATGGTCGGAAAAACCCGGCGCTTCGATGCGCCGGGTTTGTAAACGTCAATATGCTGACATTATGATCGCTCGTGTGGCCAGGGACAGGCTGCCCCTTCCCACCGCATTTGGAGTCGCGATGTCGATCGATCTCACCGGCCTGTCGGCCAAACAGCTGGACGCACTGATCAAGAACGCAAAGAAGCGGCAGAGCATCGTCGCCAAGCGCACGCCCATCACCAAGGTACGCGCGCAGTTGACCCGCGTGGCCAAGGCCGAGGGTTACAGCATCGAGGAACTGTTCGGCGGCGCACCGGCGCCCAGCGGCCGCGGCAAGGCCGCCAAGGCCACCAAGACCGTCTCCTCGCGCGCCGGCCGCAAGCTCGGCAAGGTCGCGCCGAAGTACCGCAACCCCACCAATACCAAGGAAACCTGGACTGGTCGTGGCAAGCATCCGCGCTGGATGGCGGAACTGATTGCCAAGGGCAAGAAAGTCGAAGATTTCCTGATTAAGAAGAAGTAAGTCAGCTGTTACTGAAAAACGCCGGCATCGCCGGCGTTTTTCTTTTCGGGGTTTACAGATTCTTGCGCGCCGGCACCAGCAGGTTGCCGAACAGCAGCCCGGCGACCAGCGCCATCACGATATTCGTCACCGCCAGCAGCGCCGCCTGGCCGACGTCCACGTTCTGCTGCTGCACCAGGTTGAGAAAGCCCCGCAGGCTCGTGCTGCCGGGCACCAGCATGATGATGCCCGGCAGGCGGATCAGCGCGCCCGGCTTCTGGATGGTACGGCCGAACAGATTGCCCGCCGCGGTCAGCAGCATCGCCGAGGCGAACACGCCCGCCGGGCTGCCCCACTCCTGGCCGGCATATCGCGCGATCACATAACCGGCCATCGCCGCGGCCATCACCCAGCCGTAATCGCGGCGGTGCGCCTTGAACAGCACCGCGAACGCATACGCCGCCGCCACCAGCGACGCCCATTCCACCCAATGCGCCTGCGGGCGCACCGCGCGCACCTGCGGCTCCAGGCCGAGATATTGGGTGAGCGTCACCGCGATCACCGCGCCGACGGTGAGTTTGAGCACGGTGGTGACCGCGCCGGCCAAGCGTGCGGTGCCGGATACCCAATGCTGGCTGGCGAGCTCGTTGACCGCATTGGTCAACGCCATGCCGGGCAGCAGCACCACCAGCGAGGCGATGATCACCGTATTGAGGTTGAGCGAGCCAACCAGCGAGGCCACCACGGTGGCGACGAAACCGGCGAGCAGCGCGGCCAGCGCGTCGCCGGCCTCCTTGGTCGCCGGACGCCGGTCGGTGTACTGGGTCAGCAGGCCGATCAGCAGGCCGATGACACCGGCGGTGGCGATGTCCAGCCACGGCAGCTTCCACAGGCCGGCCACACCAGCCGCGGCCAGGCCGAAGGCGAATACCTGCATCGCCTTGCCACGGCCATCGACCTCGCGATCGAGCCGGCGCAATGCGGTGTGGCCCTGGGCGATGCTCATGCGCCCCTGCGCGACGCTGTCGGCGATGTAGTCGGCGACGCTGAGCTTGTAGAGATCGTTCTCGCCGGGTGCCAGGCGGATCACGCGGGTGATGTCGCTGGAACCGATGGCCTTGCTGGGATCGCTGAAGCTGAGGATCACGCCGGTCGGATTCGACCAGGGCTCGCAGTCCAGCCCCAATTGTTGGGACAACGCGATCAGCGCCGCCTCCAGCCGCTGCGCGGTGGTGCCATAGCTGTGCAGGCGGCTGGCGATCTCGGAGACGAACGCCACCCGCTGCGCGTAACTGGCGTGGGTGGTGGCGGGAGCAGGCGTGGCGACGGACATTCGGCGGTGTCGGAGCAGGCGGAGGGACCGGACCGGCGATCCGGCCTGGCTCGCCAGTGTATGTCCAGCCGCTCGCCGGCTGTAAACCATCGCACGGCACCGATGCGCGGCCACGAATGCGGATACGCCAAACACACCCGCCCATGTATGCTCCCGCACGGATGCGCGACCACATTTCCCCACAGCCACCTACGCTCGACCGGGACCAGGATGATCCGGGACGGATCCGGCTGGCCGGCAGCTGGGTGCTCGATACCGCCATCAGCGCCGCCGAGCTGCTGCGCGAGCTGCCGGCCGAGCCCTGCCGGATAGACGCCAGCGGCATCTCCCAGCTGGATTCGGCCGGCGTGCTGCAGCTGCTGCGCTTCGCGCGGCGTGCCGGGCTGGCCGACGACGCCATCAGCTTCCGCGACGACCACCGCGCCCTGGTGTGCACCATCGAGGAACTCGAGGACGACCGCCCCAAGCCGCGCCGTGACTATGGTTTCGCCGCGGCGCTGGAGCGCCTCGGCCGCACGGTGCACAACACCGGCAAGGACATCGTCCAGCTCGCCAGCTTCCTCGGCGAGAACCTGGTGAAGCTGGCGCGCCTGTTCCGCGAACCGCGCCGCTTCCGGCTGACCGCGACCGTCAGCCACATGGAGCAGGTCGGCCTGGACGCGGTGCCGCTGGTGGTCCTGCTCTCGTACCTGGTGGGCGCGGTGATCGCCTTCCTCGGCTCGACGATCCTGCGCGACTTCGGCGCGGAGATCTATGTCGTGGAGCTGGTGAGCATCGCCTTCCTGCGCGAGTTCGCCGTGCTGCTCACCGCCATCGTGCTGGCCGGCCGCACCGCCAGCGCGTTCACCGCGCAGATCGGCGCGATGAAATCGCGCGAGGAGATCGACGCGATCCAGACCCTGGGCCTGGATCCGATCGACCTGCTGGTGATCCCGCGCCTGCTCGCCCTGCTGGTGATGCTGCCGCTGCTGACCTTCATCGCGATGATCGCCGGCCTGGCCGGCGGCGTCACCGTGGGCGCCTTCGACCTGGGCATCCCGCCGCAGATGTATCTGGCGCGCATGCACGAGACCATGCAGGTGCGTCACTTCCTGGTCGGCATGTCCAAGGCCCCGGTGTTCGCGCTGGTGATCGCGCTGATCGGCTGCCTGGAAGGGCTCAAGGTCACCGGCACCGCGCAGTCGGTCGGCGAGCGCACGACTTCCAGCGTGGTGCAGACGATCTCGCTGGTCATCATCCTCGACGCCATGTTCGCGCTGTGGTTCATGAAGGTGGGCTGGTGATGGCGATCCACAAGCGCCGCGAAGACGCCGACGCCGGCCCGGAGATCGCCATCTCCGTGCGCGGCCTGGTAAACCGCTTCGGCAGCCAGGTGGTACACGAAAACCTCGACCTCGACGTGCGCCGCGGCGAGATCCTCGGCGTGGTGGGTGGCTCGGGCACCGGCAAGTCGGTGCTGATGCGCAGCATCCTGGGGCTGCGCCGGCCCGATGCCGGGCAGATCGAGGTCCTCGGTGCCGACCCGATCTCCGAAGACCCGGCCGACCGCGACCACATCACCCGCAATACCGGCGTGCTGTTCCAGGACGGTGCGCTGTTCTCCTCGCTGTCGGTGGGTGAGAACGTGCAGGTGCCGCTGAAGGAGCGGCACCGCGAGTTTCCCGAACGCTGGTTCTACGAACTGGCGTTGCTGAAGATCAAACTCGCCGGCCTGCCGGCCGACGCGCTCGACAAGCTGCCCTCGCAGCTGTCCGGCGGCATGCGCAAGCGCGCCGGCCTGGCACGCGCGCTGGCGCTGGATCCGCCGCTGCTGTTCCTGGACGAACCGACCGCCGGCCTGGACCCGATCGGCGCGGCCGCGTTCGACCGGCTGATCAAGACGCTGCAGGAAGCCCTCGGGCTGACCGTGTTCCTGATCACCCATGATCTGGACACGCTGTACGCGATCTGCGACCGCGTCGCGGTGCTGGCCGACCGCAAGGTCATCGCCAATGCGCCGCTGGCGGAAGTCGAGAAGATCGACCATCCCTGGGTGCAGGAATACTTCCACGGTCCCCGTGCGCGTGCCGCGCGCGAGGCGAAGAACGAATCGAGCGAGACCGCCTGATGGAAACCAAAGCCAACTACGTGCTGATCGGCGCCTTCACCATCGTGGCGGGCCTGGCACTGCTGCTGTTCGGCCTGTGGGCCGCCAAGTATTCCTCCGACCGCACCTGGCAGTACTACCGCGTGGTGTTCCGCGAGGCGGTGACCGGCCTGTCGGTCGGCAGCCCGGTGCAGTACAACGGCATCGCGGTCGGCTCGATCACCGAGCTGACCCTGGCGCCGAACGATCCGCGCCAGGTGGTGGCGCGTATCCGCCTGAACTCGACCACGCCGATCAAGGTCGACACCCGTGCCAAGCTGGCGATCACCAGCCTCACCGGGCCGTCGATCATCCAGCTGACCGGTGGCACGCCGGAGTCCCCGGCGCTGACCTCGGTGGACAAGAGCGACGCGCCGATCATCCAGACCACGCCCTCGGCATTGCAGAACATCACCGATACCGCCAACCGCATCGTCGAGCGGCTCGACCAGGTGCTGAGCGACCGCAACGTGGCCAGTATCTCGGCGACGCTGCAGAACCTGGAGAAGATCAGCAACTCGCTCAACAGCCGCGACGAGGGCGTGGGCGCGCTGCTGGTCAGCGCGCGCGATGCGGCGCGCAACCTGGACCGCACCTTGAACACCACCAACGGCGCCATCGAGCACCTGGACAAGAACCTGGTGCAGCAGCTGCCGCCGATCCTGGACAAGCTCGATTCCACGTTGACCAAGCTGGACGCGGCGGCCAACAACGCCAACGGCATCCTCGGCGACAACCGTGCCGCCATCAACAGCTTCGCCAACGACGGCCTGGGCCAGCTGGGCCCCACGCTCAACGAACTGCGCGGGCTGATCCGCGACCTGCGCCGGGTCAGCGACCGGCTGGAGAACAATCCCGCGCGCTACCTGCTGGGTCGCGACGCACCGAAGGAGTTTGAACCCAAATGAAGCCGATGCGTCCTGTCCGTGCCTGGCTGTGCCTGTCGCTGCTCGCGCTGGGTGGCTGCTCCATCCTCTCGACCGGTTCGCGCGAGCCGGTGACGATCTTCTCTCCCGACGTGCGCGTGGCCACTGATGCGTCGTGGCCGCAGGTGACCTGGCAGCTGGCCATCGTCAAGCCGACCGCCTCGCGGCTGGTCGACAGCCCGCGCATCAACGTGCGCCCGACCCCGGCCGAACTGCAGGTGTACCAGGGTGCGACCTGGGCGCAGCCGGCCACCGACATCGTCGAGGGCACGGTGCTGCGCGCCTTCGAGGACAGCGGCAAGATTCCCGGCGTCGGCCGCACCAGCGATGGCATCCGCGCCGACTACCGGCTGGTGCTGGACCTGCGCCGCTTCGAATCGGACTACGCCGGGCAGGCGTTGCCGTCGGCGACGATCGAACTCAACGCCAAGCTGCTGCACAGCACCGACCAGCGCGTGGTCGGCTCGCGCACGATCCTGGTGGCACGCCCGGCCAGCGCGACGGACGTGGCCTCGGTAGCGGCGGCATTCGAGCAGGCGCTGCAGCAGACCACCGGTGAACTGGTGGGCTGGACGCTGCAGACCGGCCAACGCGATGCGGTGCAGCCGCCGCGCTGAGCGCTTTGGGGTTGTAGTCCATTGTTGGCGGGCTGTTCCGCCCATGCCCGCCTATGTCCGCTCGTGTAGGAGCGGCTTCAGCCGCGACTGCAGGGATCATGGCGGTCGCGGCTGAAGCCGCTCCTACAACGGCAGCGCGGCGGGAGCGCCTGTCTCCGCGCGCTAGGTTGCCGCGATACGGCGGAAGGTCAGATTGATCCGCTCCCCCACCGGCCGCGCGGTACGCGGCAGTGCATGGTGATAGTGCCGCTGGGTCTGACCGGCCATCAGCAGCAGGTCGCCATGCCCGAGCACGACCTCGCGCTTGAGCGCCTTGTCCTGCCGGTGCCGGAACACGAAGCGCCTGGGCGCCCCCAGGCTCAGCGAAGCGATCACCGGCCGCACGCCCAGTTCCGGTTCGTCGTCGCTATGCCAGCCCATCGCGTCCTGCCCGTCGCGGTAGCGGTTGACCAGCACGCTGTTGAACCCGGCCGCGAACGCGATCTCCAACCGCTCCCGCAGCGGCGCCAGCGAGGCCGGCCAGGGATGCGGCTGGAATTCCGCCCCCGAATAGCGGTAGCGCGCCGCCGGATCGCCGATCCAGCTGCTCAGCCGCGGTGAGTCCACCTCGCGTCCGAACAGGCGGATGCGGTGCACTTCCCAGGCCACCTGCGCCAGCAGGTCCAGGCGCAGGGCCTCGGCTTCCGGCGCGGCCAACCACCCCGGAAACCACTGGACATCCGCGCCGGGCAGGTCGATCCGCATCCCGCCACGCTAGCACGCCGGGCCAGGGCGCCATACGCCGCCGTCCGGAATTTGCCCGGCCCCGCGCAAACCCTGAAAATAGCCGCTAGCCATCGAGCCAAACGGGAGCGGAGCAGATGTCGGAAACCGGAGTCGGCGCAGTCGCGTCCGAAACAATCGAACGTGACGTGATGGAGTACGACGTCGTCACCGTGGGCGCCGGCCCGTCGGGGCTGGCCTTTGCCATCCGCCTGAAGCAGCTCAACCCGGAACTGTCGGTCTGCGTCATCGAGAAAGCCAGCACCATCGGCGCGCAGATCCTGTCCGGCGCGGTGATCGAGCCCGAGCCGCTGGACCAGCTGCTGCCCGGCTGGCGCGACAACCCGCCTCCGATCTGCGTGCCCGCCGGCGAGGACGAATTCTGGTTCCTCACCAAGGACGGCGGCCACAAGCTGCCGATCGTGCCGCCGGGCATGCGCAACCACGGCAACTTCATCGTCAGCCTGGGCGCGATGTGCGCCTGGCTGGCGCCGCAGGCCGAAGCGCTGGGCGTGGAGATCTATCCCGGCTTCGCCGCCGCCGAAACCCTGCATGACGAAGACGGCAAGGTCGTCGGCGTGCGCATCGGCGACATGGGCGTGGCCAAGGACGGTTCGCACAAGCCCGGCTTCACCGCCGGCATCGACATCCGCGCCAAGGTCACCGTGCTCGCCGAGGGCGCGCGCGGCCACCTCACCAAGCGCCTGATCAAGCGCTTCGCGCTGGACCAGGACAGCCAGCCACAGAGCTACTCGATCGGCATCAAGGAGCTATGGCAGGTGCCGGAAGGCCGCGTCACGCCCGGCAAGATCGTGCACACGCTGGGGTGGCCGGCCGATACCAGGACCTACGGTGGCAGTTTCCTGTACCACCTGGAAAACAACCAGATCGCGCTGGGCTACGTCAGCGGCCTGGATTACCACGATCCGGAGTACAAGCCGTGGGAAGCCTTCCAGCAATGGAAGCACCACCCGACGGTGAAACCGCTGCTGGAAGGCGGCAACATCCTGTCGGCCGGCGCGCGCGCCATCGTCACCGGTGGCTGGCAGTCGTTGCCGAAAGTCGAAATGCCCGGCGCGCTGCTCATCGGTGACACCGCTGGCCTGCTCAACGTGCCGAAGATCAAGGGCACGCACCAGGCGATCCGCAGCGGCATGCTCGCCGCCGAACACCTCGCCGCCTCGCAGCTGGCGCCGGAAGGCTTCGATGCCAGGCTGCGCGCTTCGGACGCGATGGCCGAGCTGAAGCAGGTGCGCAACATCAAGCCGGGCTTCAAGAAGGGCCTGTGGTTCGGCCTGGGCAATGCCGCATGGGAAACCGCGCTCGGCGGGCATTCGCCGTGGACGCTGGCCAACGCGCCGGACTGGAGCGCGCTGGACAAGGTCGGCGAGCACGAGGAGCCCAAGCGCGACTACGTGCAGCGTGACCTGGCCCCGCGTGACCGCCTGCAGGCGGTGTATTTCGCCGCGACCGAACACGACGAGGACCAGCCGGTGCACCTGCACGTGCGCGATCCGGACGTGTGCGTCACCCGTTGCGCGCAGGAATACGACAACCCCTGCACGCGCTTCTGCCCGGCGGGTGTCTACGAGATCGTCGCCGACGCGACCGCCGCCACCGGCAAGCGCCTGCAGATCAACGCGGCCAACTGCGTGCACTGCAAGACCTGCGACATCAAGGACCCGTACGAGATCATCAACTGGGTGACACCGGAGGGTGGTTCGGGTCCGAATTACCAGAACCTCTGATGACCGAAGCGCGTTCCTCCGGCCAATCCGCGCGCAACGCCTTGTATCGGGCGCTGCGCGCCGCGTTCCGCGCGCTGCCGCTCGACGACGCCACCCGTGACCGTTGGCGCGCGCGTTTTCTCGCGCGCGGCGCGGCCTGGGCCCCGGCGCCCGACCGCGGCAAGGCACCATCGATGCACGGCGCGGCGCAGCGCCCCCTGCTGCGCGCGGACGAAGCCGCCATCGGCCACGTTCCGTATCGGCAGCAGGCGCTGCCGGCGACACTGCCGGCCACGCTGGTCGCGTTCTACCTGCCGCAGTTCCATCCGATTCCCGAGAACGACCGCTGGTGGGGCAAGGGCTTCACCGAATGGCGCAACGTCACCCGCGCGCTGCCGCAGTTCGAGGGCCATGTGCAGCCACGCCTGCCCGCGGACCTGGGCTTCTACGACCTGCGCGACGTGGACGTGATGCGGCAGCAGGCACAGCTGGCGTCGGAATATGGCATCGGCGCGTTCTGTTTCTACTTCTACTGGTTTGCCGGGCAGACCCTGCTGGAGCAGCCGCTGCGGCAATGGCTCGCCGACGACCGCATCGAGCTGCCGTTCTGCCTGTGCTGGGCCAACGAGAACTGGGCACGCCGCTGGGACGGACGCGACCAGGACGTGCTGATGGCGCAGCAGCACAGCGCCGAGGATGACCTGGCGTTCATCGCGCACATCGCGCCCTACCTGCGCGATCGTCGCGCGCTGCGGGTGGAGGGCCGGCCGATGCTGCTGGTCTATCGCCCCAGCCTGATGCCCGACCCGGCCGCCACCGCGCAACGCTGGCGCGACTGGTGCCGCGCGAACGATATCGGCGAGATCCACCTGGCGTATGTGCAGGGCTTCGAGCGCCCCGATCCACGCGATATCGGCTTCGATGCCGCGGTGGAATTCCCGCCGAACATGAGCAGCCCACCGTCGGTCACGGCCGCGCAGACGCTGATCAACCCGGAGTTCGCCGGCGACGTCGTCGACTGGCGTGCACTGGCCGCGGATGCGGCCGGGCGCGCGTTGCCCGCTTATCGACTCCACCCCGGCGTGAATCCGGGCTGGGACAACGAGCCACGCCGTTCCGGCAAGGGCCGCGTGCTGTGGCACGCCTCGCCACGCGGCTACGGCGACTGGTTGCGGCGCACGATCCACGAGCGCCTCGCGCCGGTGCCGGCGTCGCAGCGACTGGTGTTCATCAACGCCTGGAACGAATGGGCCGAGGGCGCCGTGCTGGAACCGGACATGCGCCTGGGCCATGCCTGGTTGGAGGCTACCCGCCAGTCCCTGCGCGCCGAGCCTGCGGCCACCGCCGTACCCGCGGTGGTGATCCATGCCTTCTACGTGGACGTGCTGTCCGAACTGCTTGCGCAGCTGAAGGCCGCCGCGCTGGGCTGCAGGCTGGTGATCACCACGACCGCGGACAAGGCCGGCGATGTCCAGCGCTGTTTGGACGCGCAGGGGCTGCAGGGCGAGGTCTGCGTGTTCGCCAATCACGGCCGCGACATCCTGCCCTTCCTGCACGTCGCCGACCGGCTGCTCAACGAGGGCGTGTCCCTGGTCCTGAAGCTGCACACCAAGCGCTCGCTGCATCGCGGCGATGGCGATGCGTGGCGGCAGGAAATGGTCGGCGCGTTGCTGGCACCCGAACGCGCGTCGGGAATCGCAGCGGCCTTCGCGCAGGACCCGACGCTGGGCCTGGTCGCGCCCGAAGGCCACATCCAGCCGCTGGGCTTCTACTGGGGCGCGAACGAAGCGCGGGTCCACGGGCTGGCCGCGCGGATGGGCATCGAGGTGCCCGACACCACGAAGGCGACCTTCGCCAGCGGCAGCATGTTCTGGGTACGCCTGGACGCGCTGCGCCCGCTGCTGGACGTGCACCTGCGTCCCAGCGAGTTCGATGCGGAGGCCGGCCAGGTCGATGGCACGCTCGCGCATGCGATCGAGCGGCTGTTCTCCTTGAGTACGACGGCCAGCGGTTATCGCGTGATCAGTGCCGCGGGCGCCGTGGGCGCGCCGGAACCGAAGGCAGGCGACTACCGCTACGCACGGCGCGGCTGAACACCGCGCCTTGCGTGCCAGCGCTTCAGCGGCGGAACGGCACGCCGGTCTTCTGCTTCAGTTCCTCGTCGTCGACGCCGTCGGCGGCTTCGACCAGGGTCAAGCCTTCCGGGGTCACATCGAACACCGCCAGGTCGGTGATGATGCGGTCGACCACGCCCACGCCCGTCAGCGGCAGGTCGCACTTCGGCAGGATCTTGTGGCTGCCATCCTTCGCCACGTGCTCCATCAGCACGACCACGCGTTTGACGCCGGCGACCAGGTCCATCGCGCCGCCCATGCCCTTGACCATCTTGCCGGGCACCATCCAGTTGGCGATGTCGCCCTGGTCGGTGACCTGCATCGCGCCGAGGATCGCCAGGTCGATGTGGCCACCGCGGATCATCGCGAAGGAATCATGGCTGCCGAAATAGCTCGCGCCCGCACGCGCGGTCACGGTCTGCTTGCCGGCGTTGATGAGGTCGGCGTCGATCTCGTCCTCGGTCGGGAACGGGCCGATGCCCAGCAGGCCGTTCTCCGACTGCAGCCACACGTCCACGCCGTCGGGGATGTGGTTGGCGACCAGGGTCGGCAGGCCGATACCCAGGTTGACGTAGGCGCCATCGCTCAGCTCGCGCGCGGCGCGCGCGGCCATCTCGTCGCGGGTCCAGGCCATCAGAAGGTCTTCTTGCGCACGGTGCGCTGCTCGATGCGCTTCTCGGGGTGCGCGTTGACCACGATGCGGTCGACATAGATGCCCGGCAGGTGCACCTGGTCCGGATCGATCTGGCCGACCTCGACCAGCTCCTCCACCTCGGCGATGCACAGCTGCCCCGCCATCGCGCAGGCCGGGTTGAAATTGCGCGCGGTCTTGCGGAACACCAGGTTGCCGGCGGTATCGGCCTTCCACGCCTTGACCAGCGCGACATCGGCGCGAAGCGCGGTCTCCATCACAAATTGCTTGCCATCGAACGTGCGCGTTTCCTTGCCCTCGGCCACCACGGTGCCGTAGCCGGTGGCGGTATAGAACGCCGGAATGCCCGCGCCGCCGGCGCGCAGGCGCTCGGCCAGGGTGCCCTGCGGATTGAATTCCAGCTCCAGCTCGCCAGAGAGGAACTGGCGCTCGAATTCCTTGTTCTCACCGACGTATGACGAAATCATCTTGCGGATCTGCCGCGTCTCCAGCAGCAGGCCGAGGCCAAAGCCATCCACGCCGGCGTTGTTGGAGATCACCGTGAGGTCTTTCACGCCGCTGTCACGCAGCGCGGCGATCAGCGCCTCCGGAATGCCGCACAGGCCAAATCCGCCGACCGCCAGCGTCTGGCCATCGGCCACCACGCCGCGCAGGGCCAGCGCCGCGTCCGCGTACTGCTTGCCCTGCGTGCCCGCCACCTGGGACCTGCTCATCCACCGCGCCTCACGTCTTGATGTGGGCGCCCATTCTAGCGGCTGACTCCGGCCTGTCCCGCCGCAGTGCGGCGTGCAAAGGCCGAGCCAAACCCCCAGGGCTCCAGCTAAACTCCAGAGTCCCCCGCAGCGAGGTCCACTCCCCCATGACGCTACCCGCCTTCAAGGCCTACGACATCCGTGGCCGTGTACCGGACGAACTCAACGAGGACATGGCACGCCGGATCGGCGTCGCATTGGCGGAGCAGCTGGCCGACGCCGGCCCGGTCGTGGTGGGTCACGACATCCGCCTGACCAGCCCGGGCCTGAGTGCCGCGGTCGCCGCCGGCCTGCGCAGTGCCGGACGCGAGGTGATCAACATCGGCCAGTGCGGCACCGAGGAGGTCTACTTCCAGACCGACCATCGCGGCGCGGCCGGTGGCGTGATGGTCACCGCCAGCCACAATCCGATGGACTACAACGGCATGAAGCTGGTCCGCGACCATGCCAAGCCGATCAGCTCGGATACCGGCCTGTTCGCGATCGCCGATGCCGTGGAGGCCGACAAGGCACCGCCCGCCGCGCCGACCGCGGGGGAACGCAGCGAGCCGGACAAGAGCGCCTATATCGAGCACCTGCTCAGCTACATCGACCGCCCCGCGCTCAAGCCGCTGAAGCTGGTGGTCAATGCCGGCAATGGCGGCGCCGGTGCCATCGTCGATCTGCTCGCACCGCACCTGCCGTTCGAATTCATCCGCGTCTTCCACGAGCCGGACGGCAACTTCCCCAACGGCATCCCCAACCCGCTGCTGCCGGAAAACCGCGCCGCGACCGCCGAAGCCGTGCGCGAACATGGCGCGGACTTCGGTATCGCCTGGGATGGCGATTTCGACCGCTGCTTCTTCTTCGACGAGAACGGTCGTTTCATCGAGGGTTACTACCTGGTCGGCCTGCTGGCCCAGGCCATCCTGCGCAAGCAGCCCGGCGGCAAGATCGTGCACGACCCGCGCCTGACCTGGAACACCGTGGAGATGGTGGAAGCGGCCGGTGGCGTGCCGGTGCTGTGCAAGAGCGGCCATGCCTTCATCAAGGAAAAGATGCGCGCGGAAAATGCCGTCTACGGCGGCGAGATGAGCGCGCATCACTACTTCCGCGAGTTCGCCTATGCCGACTCGGGCATGATTCCCTGGCTGCTGCTGGCCGACCTGGTCTCGCAGTCCGGGCAGTCGCTGGCGCAGCTGGTCGAAGACCGCATGGCCGCCTTCCCGTGCAGTGGCGAAATCAACTTCAAGGTCGCCGATGCCAAGGCCGCGGTCGCCCGCGTGCTGGCGCACTTCGCACCGCTGCAACCGACGCTGGAGCACACCGATGGCGTCAGCGCCGATTTCGGCAGCTGGCGCTTCAACCTGCGCAGCTCCAATACCGAGCCGCTGCTGCGCCTCAACGTCGAATCGCGCGGCGATGCGGCGTTGATGCAGTCGCGCACCGACGAAATCTCCTCCCTGATCAATGCCTGATACCTGCAAGGACCTGCGCCGATGAACGATATCCTTCCCGTCATTCTGTCCGGGGGCTCCGGAACGCGCCTTTGGCCGCTCTCGCGCGAGTCGTACCCCAAGCAATTCCTGCCGCTGACCGGCGATCACACCATGCTGCAGGCCACCTGGCAGCGCGTGGCCGCCATTGCCGGCCGTGCACCGCTGGTGGTGGCCAACGAAGAGCATCGCTTCGTGGCCGCCGAGCAGTTGCAGCAGGTGGGCGCCAGGCCGCAGGCGATCCTGCTCGAGCCGATGGGCCGCAACACCGCACCGGCGATTGCCGTGGCCGCGCTGGAAGCGCTGCGCGAGGGCCAGGATGCGCTGCTGCTGGTGCTGCCGTCGGACCACGTGATCGTCAATGAGGCCAAGTTCCAGGCCGCGGTGAAGGAAGCCGCGCCGCAGGCCGAAGCCGGCAAGCTGGTGACCTTCGGCATCGTGCCGACCGGCCCGGAAACGGGCTACGGCTACATCAAGGGCGCCGGTGGCCAGGGCGTCCGCGCCGTCGAGCGCTTCGTGGAGAAGCCGAACCTGGAGACCGCGCAGGAATACGTCGCCTCCGGCGCCTATTTCTGGAACAGCGGCATGTTCCTGTTCAAGGCTTCGCGCTACCTGGAAGAGCTGCAGCGTTTCAACCCGGCCATGCTGGAAGCCACCCGCAAGGCCTGGGAAGGCGCCAAGCGCGATACCGATTTCGTGCGCCTGGACAAGACCGCCTTCGCCGCCGTGCCGTCGGATTCGATCGACTACGCGGTGATGGAGAAGACCGCCGATGCCGCGGTGCTGCCGCTGGATGCCGGCTGGAGCGATGTCGGCTCCTGGACCGCGCTGCGCGACGTGTCGCCGCAGGACCCGGACGGCAACGCGCACCACGGCGATGTCATCGCCATCGACTGCCGCAACACCTACGCCTACGGCGACCGCCTGATCGCGCTGGTGGGCCTGGACGACGTGGTCGTGGTCGAGACCGTGGACGCGGTGCTGGTCGGCAAGACCGAGCGCATGCAGGAGGTCAAGGAGATCGTGGCCCAGATCAAGCGCGACAAGCGCTCCGAGGCCACCTGGCACCGCAAGGTCTACCGCCCCTGGGGCGCCTACGACTCCATCGACAACGGCCAGCGGTTCCAGGTCAAGCGCATCACCGTCAAGCCGGGCGCCACGCTGAGCCTGCAGATGCACCATCACCGCGCCGAACACTGGATCGTGGTGAGCGGCACGGCGGAAGTCACGCGTGGCGAGGACGTGCTGCTGCTGACCGAGAACCAGAGCACCTACATCCCGCTCGGCGTGACCCATCGTCTGCGCAACCCGGGCAAGCTGCCACTGGAACTGATCGAAGTGCAGTCCGGCAGCTATCTGGGCGAGGACGATATCGTGCGCTTCGAAGATACCTACGGCCGGGCCTGATCCGGTCTCTGCGGGCGGCGGTGCCTGGCGCCGCCGCCCGATTCCCCGGCCCGGATGGTCGGGGTATGCCAGCTGCAACTATACTGTTCGCAGTTAAAAACCATGGCCTTCGACTATGGAAAGTCTCGTCGAACGGGTCGCTGCCACCCGCCATCGCCTGCTGAAAATGCATCACGCGACGCGCTCCGGACACGTCGGCGGCAACCTGTCATGCCTGGAAATCCTGATGACCCTGCACCATCGCGTGCTGGGGACGGATGATCGCTTCATTCTTTCCAAGGGACACGCGGCCGGCGCGCTCTACGCCACGCTGTGGAGCCTGGGCAAACTCTCCGACGCCGACCTGGACACCTTCGGCCAGAACGACTCGCTGCTGCCGGGGCATCCGAGCGGCGCGGGCATTCCCGGCCTGTTGTTCTCCACCGGCTCGCTCGGCCACGGCCCCTCGCTGGCCGCGGGCCTGGCATTGGCCGCGCGCCACGCCGGTGCGTCGCGCCGGGTCTTCTGCCTGTGTTCGGACGGCGAATGGCAGGAGGGCAGCTGCTGGGAAGCGCTGACCTTCGCCCTGCACCAGCGGCTGGACAACCTGGTGCTGATCATCGACCAGAACGGCCTGCAGGGCTTCGGCACGACCGAGGAAGTGATCTCCTGCGCGGACCTGATGCCCCGCCTGGCCGGTTTCGGCGCACGGGTGGTCCGCGCTAGCGGCCATGACGTCGAGGCCATCGAGCAGGCCTTGAACACCGTGCAGGCGGGCACGCCCACGGTGGTGGTGATGGATACGGTGAAGGGCCGCGGCGCGCATTACGCCGGCCGGCTGGAATCGCACTACCTGCCGCTCTCCGACGAACAGTTGTCGCACGCACTGGCCTTCGCGGGCGGGGACATCCTTTGAGAAACGCATTTGCAGCCGGTGTCATCGCGGAGTGCAACACCCCTTCGCACTTCTTCCTCACCGGCGACCTGGGCTTCATGGCACTGGAGCAGGTGCGCGAGGCGTTCGGCAGCCGCTTCATCAATGCCGGCGTGGCCGAACAGAACATGATCGGCGTGGCCGCCGGCCTGGCGCGCGAGGGCAATACGGTATTTGCCTACAGCATTGCGCCGTTCTGCTACGCACGCCCGTTCGAGCAGATCCGCAACGATGTCTGCCTGCCCTCGCTGCCGGTCTGCGTGGTCGGCAATGGCGGCGGCTTCGCCTACGGCCACATGGGGCCGACCCATCATGCGCTGGAGGATTGCGCCGCCATGGCCGCGCTGGGCATGGCAGTGCGCGTGCCGGCGTTCGATGAGGACATCCCGCCGCTGTTGCAGCACATCCACGGGCCGACTTACCTGCGGCTCGGTTACGACGTGCGTCCGCCAGGCACCACCGTCCCCGCTTACCAAGCGTGGCGCCAGGTATCGCCGGGCGCGCGCGGCGCGCTGGTCGCGCTGGGGCCGATGGCCGGCGTGGCCTGGACCGCGCTGCAGTCGCTGGACGAAACCGCGCGGCCGGCGGTGTGGGCCGTCACCGAACTGGATACCGCGTGCCCGCCGCCGGCGCTGTGCGCGCAGATCGCCAACGCGCCGCTGTACGTGGTGGAAGAGCATGTACGCGAGGGCGGCCTGGGCACGACGCTCGCCGCCACGTTGCTGACGCACCGCATCCCCGTGCACCGCTTCGAGCACCGCCACGCGCTGCGCTATCCCTCCGGCCGGTTCGGCTCGCAGGATTTCCACCGGCGCGAGAGTGGCCTGGACGCCGCCTCGCTGCAGACCCTGGTTCTGGACGGCATGCCATGAACATCGACGAATTGATCGGCGCCCTGGAGGGCCCCGTGCTGGTGATCGGCGCCAGCGGCTTCATCGGTGCCAACCTGCTACGCCGCTGCCTGGCGGTGCGCACCGACGTCGTCGGCACCACGTTCTCCGGCGACGCCTGGCGCCTGGAAGGCGTGCCGGCCGCCAACCAGGCCTACCTCAACCTCAACGACCCGCAGTCGGTGAGCGCCCTGCTGGCACGGGTGGCGCCGCGCACGGTGTTCGACTGCTCCTCGTTCGGCGCCTATTCGTTCGAGGACGACCAGCAACGCATCCACGCGACCAACTACCTGAGCTTCATCGCCCTGCTGGAGATGCTGCAGGGCACGGACATCGCCGCCTACGTCCACGCGGGCTCCTCGTCCGAATACGGCCTCAACGCCGCCGGCCCTACCGAAGACGCGCCGCTGCTGCCCAACAGCCACTACGCCGTCAGCAAGGCGGCGGCGAGCCAGGCCATCGCGTATTACGGCAAGGTGCGGCAGTTCCCCGTGGTGAACCTGCGCCTGTACTCGGTGTATGGCCCCTACGAGGACAGCTCGCGGCTGATCCCGGTGCTGTGCGAGAAGGCGATGCACGGCAGCCTGCCGCTGCTGGCACGCGCCGATGTATCGCGCGATTTCGTGCACGTGGACGACGTGGTCGCCGCGTTCGTCATGGCCGCGGCGCGCATCTCGCCGGAGATCGCCGGCGAGTCGTTCAATATCGGCTCGGGCACCTCGACGCGCCTGGATGCTCTGGCCGCACTGGCCATCGACACGTTCGGGCTCGATGCCGAACCGCAGTTCAGCGCCTCGGTAGGGCGCGCCTGGGACGTGGCCGACTGGTACGCCGCGCCGGGCAAGGCACATCGCCTGCTGGGCTGGCAGGCCAGCGTGCCGCTGGCCGAGGGCCTGCGCCGCACGCGCGACTGGTGGGCCGCACAGCTGGGCCGCGCGGATTTCGCCGGCCTGACCAAGAAGACCGCCGGCCCCAGCGAACGCACCTCGGTGTCGGCCGTGATTGCCTGCTACAAGGACGCGCAGGCCATCCCGATCATGCACCAGCGCCTGACCGCGGTGTTCCAGCGGCTCGGCCTCGACTACGAGATCATCTTCGTCAACGACTGCTCGCCGGATGATTCGGCCGAGGTCATCCGCGCGATCAGCGCAGGCGACCCCCGCGTCATCGGCATCACCCACTCGCGCAACTTCGGCTCGCAGGCGGCCTTCCGCAGCGGCATGGAATACGCCAGCAAGGAAGCCTGCGTGCTGCTGGACGGCGACCTGCAGGATCCCCCGGAGCTGATCGAGCAGTTCGTGCGCGAATGGCAGGCCGGCGCGGAAGTGGTCTATGGCCGGCGGGTCAAGCGTGACATGCCGGTACTGGTGGAAGCCTGCTACCGGGCCTTCTACCGCGTGTTCGCCGCGATGAGCGAAGTGCCGGTGCCCAAGGATGCCGGCGACTTCTCCCTGCTCGACCGCTCGGTGGTCTACTGGATGCTCCAGTGCAAGGAGCGCGATGCGTTCCTGCGCGGGCTGCGCGCGTTCGTCGGCTTCAAGCAGGTGGGCGTGGACTATGTGCGGCCGGATCGCATGTTCGGCACCAGCACCAACAACTGGATCAAGAACATCGGCTGGGCCAAGAAGGGCATCTTCTCGTTCTCGCGGATGCCGCTGCACCTGCTCACCGCGTTCGGCGGCATCGCCTGCGCGCTGACCGTGCTGCTCGCATTGATCACCCTGGCCATCCGTGCATTCCATCCGGAGCTTGCCCCGCGCGGGGTGACCTTCATGTCGCTGCTGATCATGTTTTTCGGCTCGACCACGATCTTCGGCATCGGCCTGCTCGGCGAATACATCGGCAAGATCTTCGAAGAGACCAAGGCCCGCCCCGCCTTCATCCGGCGCAACCTGATCGTGCAAGGGCGGCTGCGCCCGCTGCTGCCGAAGGAGGAACGATGAGCGAGGCGGTGCAGCAACTCGACCTCGCCCGCGACCGCCCGTGCCCCGGCTGTGGTGGCACGCGCGTGGTGCATTTCGCCGACGAACGCATCGACCCGGCGCGGGTCAACGACTTCACCTACGCCTCCCGCAAGAACCCGGAGTTCATGTGCCTGTGGCTGGTGCGCTGCACGACGTGCGACCTGGTGTTCGCGCCGCGCCCGCCCGCCGACGACTTCCTGTCCCAGGCGTATTCGGATGCGGCCTACGACTCCACGCCGGAAGCCGCCGCGGCGGCCGCCAGCTACGCCCAGGCGCTGTCGAGCTGCATGGCCGGCGTGGACCGCCATGGGTTCGCCATCGACATCGGCGCCGGCAGCGGCCCGCTGCTGCCCTATCTGCGCCAGGCTGGCTTCGCCAACGTGCTGGGCATCGAACCCTCGCGCAGCGCCATCGATGCCGCGCCCGCGGAAGTGAAGCCGATGCTGGTCGAAGGCATGTTCCATCGCGACATGCTCGGCGAGCGCAAGGTCTCGCTGGTCTGCTCGTTCATGACGCTGGAGCATGTCGCCGATCCGGGCGTGCTGGTGCGTGATGCCTACGCGCTGCTGGAACCGGGCGGCATGCTGGCGGTGGTCGTGCATAACTGGCGCGCGCCGCTGAACCGCCTGCTGGGCTTGAAGTCGCCCATCATCGACGTCGAGCACCTGCAGCTGTTCAGTGATCGCGCGGTCGCCGCGCTGCTGGACAGCACCGGCTTTGAACGGGTGTCGGTCAGGTCGATCCGCAATGCCTATCCGCTGCGCTACTGGCTGCGCCTGACCCCATTGCCCGGCGTGCTGAAATCCCCCCTGTTGCGGCTTCTCGGCGCGGTCGGCCTGGCCGACCTGATGATTCCGGCCAACGTGGGCAACATCCTGGCCGTTGGCTACAAACCCGCAAGGAATTCCCGATGACCCAGGTCAAGAAGAACGTCGCCCAGTTCGACGAGGACGTGCGCAACACCGGCTCGTACCGCTACACCACCGACCGCCTGTCATCGAACCTGGCCAATGCGCGCATCAGCGACGCGGTCGCCGCCGCCCTGCCGTTCGCCGGCAAGCGTGTGCTCGACCTGGGCTGCGGCGATGGTTCGTACACCCTGGAGTTCCCGGGCTTCGGCGCGGCGGAAGTGGTGGGCGTGGACCCGGCCGCCGCCGCCATCGAGGCCGCGCAGGCCAAGGCCGCCCGCTACGGGCTGCAAGACAAGGTGCGCTTCGAAGTCGGCAACATCTACGACATGGCCAGCTACCTGCAGCAGCACCACTTCGACTGCATCGTGCTGCGCGGCGTCCTGCACCACCTGCCCGACCCGGCCCTGGCCATCGCCGCGCTGCGCGATTTTCGCGGCAGCATCGTGATCGTCGAACCGAACGGTTTGAACCCGGTGCTCAAGCTGCTGGAGCGCTACTCGACGTATCACGTCGAACACGAAGAGCGCTCGTTCACGCCCACGCTGATCCGGCGCTGGCTGCGCGATGCCGGCTTCCCGCGGATCTCCACGCGCATCATCAACCTGGTGCCGTTCTTCTGCCCGGATGCCGCCGCCAAGGCACTGCGCGCGATCGAGCCTCTGGTCGAGCGCCTCCCCGGCGCGCGCCAGTTCGCCTGCGGGCAGAACGTGTTCGTGGCCACGCGATGAGCCGATGGGTCTCCGGTGCCCTGCTGGGCACCATGATCCTCAGCATGGCCGGCGCGCAGGTGCTGTACAAACGTGCCGGCCTGCACACCGGCCAGGGCCTGCTGCTCGGCCTGCTGCTCAATCCCTGGCTGTGGGCGGGGCTGTTCGCCTCGGCCTGTGGTTTCGCCAGCTGGTTCCTGGCCTTGCGCCGGATGCCGTTGTCCACGGCGTATCCGTGGACCGCGTTGGTCTACCTCATCACCCCGGTCGCCGGCGTGGTGTGCTTCCACGAGCCGCTCAATGCCGGTATGGCGCTGGGCATCGGGCTGGTGGTGACCGGGCTTTTCATCATCAGCCGCGGAGCACCTGCCGATGTCGCCGCTTGAGGTCGGCCTGGGGCTGGCCTCCGTGAGCTGCAGCACGGGGTCACAGTTGCTGATGAAGGCCGCGGCGCAGGCCAGCGAGCGTGGGCGCCGTTATGGCCGCCTGGCGCTGGCGGTCGCCGGGCAGCTGGTGTCGGTGCTGCTGGTCGTGCTGCTGATGCGCACCCTCGCGCTGTCGTTGCTGGTCTGCTTTGCGGCGTTGGCTTATATCGTGGTCCCGCTGTCGAGCCAGCTGATCTTCGGCGAACGTCTCCCTCCCCGCTTCTGGCTCGGTGCCAGCCTCGTCTCCGCAGGAACCGTATGCATCAGCCTCGCCATGTGACCCCCGCCACGCGCTGGATGACCGCGCTGGGCTGGCTCGTCCTGATCCTCATCGTGCTGGCCACGGTGGTGCTGCCGCGCATCGGCACGCTCTCCGCCATGCCGTCCACCGACGAGGGCTTCATGGCCTATTTCGCGATGCGCACGCATGCCGCGCTGCTGGCGCACCAGGGGCTGCCCGCGGACGGCACGCTGATGGTCTATCCGCTCACGCTGTTCTGGGTGTTCGGCCTGGACCTGCAACCGCTGGTGGCGCTGCGCGCGGTGGACATGGGAATCGCGGCGGTGGCCTCGTTGGTGCTGCTGCGCCTGTTGGTGCTGGAATCGCGCAGCCTGGTGATCGGCGCGGCCGTGGGCGCGGTGTTCCTGCTGGCGATGAACGACCCCAGCTTCGTGCAGTCCGGCTTCAAGAACAGCCTGTATGCCGCCTACCTGCCGCTGTTCGCGGCACTGTTGCTTGCACGCGGCGCGACGCCCACCTCGACCTGGCGCTGGTTCGGCGTCGGTGCACTGGTGGCGGCGGGCATCCTGCTGCGCGAGACACTGGCCCCGTTCGCGCTGCTGGGACTGTGCGCGGTGTGGTGGGGCCACGGGCGGCGTGCCCTGCTGTGGTTCGGCGCGGGCGGTGCGGTGACCGGCCTGTGCGTGCTCGCGCTCATCGTGCTGCTGCGCGGCGGCGCGCATGGCCTGCTGGAGGCCTATCGCGACGCGGGCATCGTCTATCAATCGCTGCAGGCACAGCGCGCGGAGTTCTTCCACAACGCCGTGGTGACCTCGTTCAACGTTTCCCGGCCGGCGCTGTTCCTTGCCGCCACCGGCATCGCGCTCGCCTTCGTGCTGAGGCTGATCACGCGCGATACCCGCGGCCTGGCGCGCGCATCCCTCTGGTGTGGCTGCGCGCTCGTCGCGCTAATCGAGCCGGCGACGAAGATCGGCTTCCCGTATCACTTCGCCGTGGCCTTGCCGGCGCTCGCGCTGCTGACCGCGATGGCATGGCGCACGGTATTCACCGCGCTGGCGGGCACCCGCGAAGCCGCGGCGGCGGCAGGACTGGCCGCGCTGGCGGCGCTGTCGCTGGTGCAGCCGGTCAGCGCGCAGCTGGCGGCGCTGCCGGAGGCGGCCCGCAGCGCGTCCACCACCCTGCACAAGGGCTGGGCCATCGATGCGGCCAGCGCGTCGAACTACCTGCTGGCCGGCGAGATGATCCAGCACGCGACGCCGCCGGGCGGCACCGCCAGCGTGAGTGGCTTCATGTTCTCGCTGTATCCGATCTCGGGCACGCTGCCGCCGTCGGGCAAGCTGGGCAATCTGTCGGCGCTGCTGATCCAACTGGGGCTGGACCCGCGGCAACTGCAGCAGGCAATCGCCTCATGCCCGCCGGACGTGATCATGACCACCACGCGCACCGACTGGCCGGGCGCCCCGGAAATCGAGGCCGCTGTTGTCGGTACCGGGCTGTACCAGCCGTTCGGTGTGGTGCCGGTCGATCCGTCCAAGCCCTACGGCACGTTTGGCGGCACCGTGTACCGCAAGACCGACACCCGCGCGCATCACTGCGCGCTCTGAAGCCGGGGCACGCGATCAGCGTGCCGCGGCCAGCTCCGCGATGACCTGCTTCAGGCCATCGCGCCATGCGGGCATCTGCGTGTCGAAGTCGTGCTGCACGCGGCGGTTGTCCAGCAGCGACCTCGCCGGCCTCGTGGCCGGCGTGGGGTAGTCGGCGGTGGCGATCGCCACCACGGCCGGCGCGCGCGCGATGCAGCCGGCCGCGAGCGCTTCGGCGAAGATCGCCTCGGCGAAGCCGTACCAGCTGGTCTCGCCGCTGGCGGTGAGATGCCAGGTGCCTGATAGCCCGCCCGGGTGGCGCAACGCGAGCAGCGTCGTATCGGCCACCAGCCGCGCGGGGGTCGGCGTTCCGAACTGGTCCGCCACCACGCGCAGTTCGTCGCGCTCGGCGCCCACGCGCAACATCGTGCGCAGGAAGTTGTGGCTGTGGCTCGCGTACACCCAGGCCGTGCGGAAGATCAGGTGGCGACCACCGGCAGCGCGGATCGCCTCCTCTCCCGCCCACTTGCTGGCGCCGTAGACGCTCAGCGGATGAGTGGGGTCTTCCTCGCGATAGGGCACCGCCGAGCGTCCGTCGAAGACGTAGTCGGTCGAGTAGTGGACCAGCGGCACGCCCTGCGCGGCACACCACCGCGCGATCACGCCTGGCGCTTCTGCATTGACCCGAAACGCCGCGTCGGACTCGACCTCGGCACGATCCACCGCGGTATACGCCGCGGCATTGATGATGGCGTCCGGCGCCAGGTGATCGAGCAGGGCCGGGAGGGTGTCGGGCTGATCCAGATCCGCGCGTTCGCAGGGCGTGCCGTCCTCCAGCACACCGCTGCGCGTCGTCACAATGACCTGCTCGCCGCGTTCGCGGAAAGCACGCAGCAGTTCCCTGCCCACCTGCCCATTGCCACCGAGTACCAGCACGCTCACGGCATGAAGACCGGCAGCCGTTCGGGCGGCACATCCGCCAGGAACGGCGCGAGCGCGTCCTTGCCCGAGAGGATCGGATCGCTGATCGGCCAGTCGACGCCAATGCGCTCGTCGTTCCAGCGCACGCCGGCGTCGGCCTCCTTCACGTACACATCGGTGCACAGATAGCTGAAGACCGCGCGTTCGGACAGCACCGCGAAACCATGCGCGAAGCCCTCGGGAATCCAGAACTGGCGGCGGTTCTCCGCACTGAGGATGGCCGCGGCCCAGCGCCCGAAGTGCGGCGAACCGTGGCGGATGTCGACGGCGACGTCATACACCTCGCCTTCCAGCACGCTGACCAGCTTTCCCTGCGGACGCGGCCATTGGTAGTGCAGCCCGCGCAGCACGCCACGACTGGAAGAAGAGACGTTGCTCTGCACGAAGCGCATGTCCAGGCCATGGCGCGCGAAACGCTCCGCGTTCCAGCTCTCGAAGAAGAAGCCGCGTTCATCCCCGTGCACCGCCGGCTCGATGACCATGCAGCCAGGCAATGCGGTTTCAATCAGTTTCAAAACATCTTCCCCCGTCGGGCCAGGTCATGCAGGTACTTGCCATAGGCATTCTTTGACAGCGGCGCGGCCAGACGCTGCAGGTCCTCGGCATTGATCCAGCCGTGTCCGAAGGCGATCTCTTCCGGGCAGCATACCTGCAGGCCTTGGCGCGCCTGGATGGTCTCGATGAAATTGGACGCCTCGTGCAGCGACTGGTGCGTCCCGGTATCGAGCCACGCATAGCCACGCCCCAGCGCCTCCAGATGCAACGAGCCGTCTTCGAGATAGCAGCGGTTGAGGTCAGTGATCTCCAGCTCGCCGCGCGGTGAAGGCTTCAATGCGGCGGCGTAGTCACTGGCACGACCATCGTAGAAATACAGGCCGGTGACCGCGTAGTTCGAGCGCGGTGCGGCAGGCTTTTCCTCGATCCCGATCACCTTGCCACTGGCATCGAACTCCGCCACGCCATAGCGTTCGGGATCGTTGACCCAATAGCCGAACACCGTGGCGCCATGGTCACGCGCTTCGGCGCGGCGCAGCGTCTCGGTCAGCCCGTGGCCGTGGAAGATGTTGTCGCCCAGCACCAGACAGCTCGGCTGGCCAGCCACGAAGTCGCGACCGATCAGATAGGCCTGCGCCAAACCATCCGGGCTGGGCTGCACCGCGTACTGGATGTTCATGCCCCACTGCGAACCATCGCCCAGCAGGTTCTGGAACAACGCCTGCTCGTGCGGCGTGTTGATGATCAGCACGTCGCGGATGCCCGCCAGCATCAACACGCTCAGCGGGTAGTAGATCATCGGCTTGTCGTACACCGGCAGCAGCTGCTTGCTGATGCCCTGGGTGATCGGATACAGCCGCGTGCCGGAACCCCCGGCGAGGATGATGCCCTTGCGTTTGCTCATGTGGGTCGCTCCGTGATCAGGCCGCGGTGCCGATGCGTTCGAGGCGGTAGCTACCGTCCAGCACACCGCGTACCCAGTCCTGGTTGTCCAAATACCAGTCCACGGTGAAGGCGATGCCCTGCTCGAACGTATGCGTCGGCTCCCAACCCAGTTCGTGCTTCAGCTTGGAGGCGTCGATCGCATAACGGCGGTCGTGGCCGGGGCGATCGGCGACATGGGTGATCTGCGTGGCACGCGGGCGGCCATCGGCGCGCGGGCGGCGCGCATCCAGCAGCGCGCAGATCGCCTGCACCACCTCGATGTTCTGGCGCTCCGCATTGCCACCGACGTTGTAGGTCTCGCCGGGGCGGCCACCGGCCAGCACGGCGCGGATCGCCTCGCAGTGGTCGCTGACGAACAGCCAGTCGCGCACCTGCTTGCCGTCGCCATAGACCGGCAGCGGCTCACCGGCCAGCGCCTTGGCGATCACCAGCGGGATGAGCTTCTCGGGGAAGTGATACGGGCCGTAGTTGTTCGAGCAGTTGGTGGTCAGCGTCGGCAGGCCGTAGGTGTGGTGGAACGCACGCACCAGGTGATCGGATGCGGCCTTCGACGCGGAGTACGGCGAATTCGGTGCGTAGGGCGTGGTCTCGGAGAACTTGCCGGTCTCGCCGAGCGTGCCGTAGACCTCGTCGGTGGACACGTGCAGGAAGCGGAACGCCGCCGCGCGCGCGTCGGGCAACGCCTTCCAGTAGTCACGGCTGGCCTCCAGCAGGCCCAGGGTGCCGACCACGTTGGTCTGCACGAACGTCCCCGGACCATCGATGGAACGGTCGACGTGGCTCTCCGCGGCGAAGTTCAGCACGGCCTCCGGCTGGTGCTCGGCCAACAGCTGCGACACCAGGTCGCGGTCGCCGATATCGCCATGCACGAAGACGTGGTTCGGGTCGCCCTGTAGCGAAGCCAGCGTATTCAGGTTGCCGGCATAGGTCAGCAGATCGAGATTGACCACCTTGATGCCACGGGCGACGGCCTCGCGGACGAAGTTGCCGCCAATGAATCCGGCGCCGCCGGTTACCAGCCACGTTGCCACCTGGAAACTCCCGTCACGCAAAGACGGGAAGGATATCCGCTTTGGCCCGGCCACATCCCTGAAGCCCGTCCCGATGACGCAGCGCAGCATTTCCATACGCCATCGCACGGAGGCGCTTTGCCGGCTAAAATCGGCTCACTGCCCCGCGCCAGCCGCCGCGGCCGGGCCTTCCCGCAACAGCTGAAGGATCTCGTACAAGATGAAAATCCTCGTCGCCTACAAGCGCGTGGTGGACTACAACGTCCGCATCCAGGTCAAGCCGGACGGCTCCGGCGTGGTCACGGACGGCGTCAAGCTTTCGCCCAACCCGTTCGATGAAATCGCCCTCGAAGAGGCGCTGCGCCTGCGCGACGCCGGCGTCGCCAGCGAAGTCGTCGTGGTCACCCTGGCCCCCGCCGACGCCGCCGCGCACCTGCGCAACGGCCTGGCGATGGGCGCCAACCGCGCCATCCATGTCGTCACCGATGCCGCCGTGCAGCCGCTGACCGCTGCCCGTGCCCTGCTCAAGCTGGTCGAGAAGGAACAGCCGCAGCTGGTGATCCTCGGCAAGCAGGCGATCGACGACGACGCCAACCAGACCGGGCAGATGCTCGCCACGCTGTGGGGCCGCCCGCAGGCGACGTTCGCCTCCAAGCTCGCCATCGCCGACGGCAAGGCCACGGTGACCCGCGAAGTCGACGCCGGCCTGGAAACGCTGGAAGTCGATTTGCCGGCGGTGGTCACCACCGACCTGCGCCTCAACGAGCCGCGCTTCATCAAGCTGCCGGACATCATGAAGGCCAAGAGCAAGCCGCTGGAGACCATCGCGTTCGCCGACCTCGGCGTGGATGCCAACGACAGCCTGAAGACCACCCGTTACGCCCCGCCGGCCAAGCGCAGCCGCGGCGTCATGGTGAAGGATGCCGCCGAGCTGGTGGCCGCACTCAAGCAGAAGGGGTTGCTGTAATGGCCAAGGTACTCATCGTCGCCGAACACCTGGGCGGACAGCTCAACGCCGCCACCGCCAAGACCGTCAGCGCGGCCCAGGCCATGCAGCCCGAGGCCATCGACATCGTCGTGCTGGCCGCCGACCCGGCCGGCGTGGCCGCGCAGGCGGCGCAGATCGCCGGCGTGGCGCGCGTGCTGACCGTAACCAACCCGGCCAACGAACATGCGCTGGCGCAGGTGCTTGGCCCGCAGATCGCGGCCCTGGCATCCGGCTACAGCCACGTCCTGGGTCCGTCGACCACGTTCGGCAAGGACCTGATGCCGGTGGTGGCCGCGCTGCTGGGGGTCAACCAGGTCTCCGACCTGATGGCCGTGGAAGGCACGCATACCTTCCAGCGCCCGATCTACGCCGGCAACGCGATCATCACCGTCGAAGCCCCGGCCGACCAGGTCGTGGTGGCCACGGTGCGCACGGCTTCCTGGCCGGAAGCGGCGAAGGGCGGCAGCGCCAGCGTCGAGGCCGCGCAGGCCGACGCCACGCTGCCCACGCATACCCGCTTCGTTGGCCTGGCCGCCGGCAAGTCCGACCGTCCGGACCTGCAGAGCGCCAAGCGCGTGGTGTCCGGTGGCCGCGGCGTCGGCTCGGAAGAGAACTTCAAGGTCATCTACCAGCTCGCCGACAAGCTCGGTGCCGCGGTGGGCGCCTCGCGCGCGGCGGTGGACGCCGGCTACGTGCCGAACGAGCTGCAGGTGGGCCAGACCGGCAAGATCATCGCGCCGGAGCTGTACGTGGCCGTGGGTATCAGCGGCGCGATCCAGCACCTGACCGGCATCAAGGACGCCGGCACCATCGTGGCGATCAACAAGGACGGCGAAGCGCCGATCTTCGAGATTGCCGATATCGGGCTGGTGGGTGATCTGTTCACCCTGCTGCCGGAGCTGGAAAAGGCGCTGTAAGGGCCGGACGTGGAACGGTGAAGGCGCCTGCATTGGCCTTCACCGGCGCATTCGATGGCACAAAATGAAAGGGTCCGCTTGAAGCGGACCCTTTCGCATTTCTGCCACTTCCCCGCCGATTACTCGTGGAAATCGAAGGCGTTGTAGCCGTGGCGCTTGACCAGTTCGTCGCGCTCGGCGGACTTCAGGTCTTCGCGCACCATTTCGGCGACGAGTTCCTTGAACGTGATCTTCGGCTCCCAGCCCAGCTTCTGCTTGGCCTTGGTCGCATCACCGAGCAGGGTTTCCACTTCGGCCGGACGGAAGTACAGCGGGTCGACGGCGATGATGCAGTTGCCCTGCGCATCGTAGCCCTTCTCTTCCACGCCCTTGCCTTCCCAGCGGATGGTGATGCCGAGTTCGGCAGCGGCCGCGTCACAGAAGTCGCGCACGCTGAACTGCACGCCGGTGGCGATCACGAAGTCTTCCGGCTGGTCCTGCTGCAGCATCAGCCACTGCATTTCCACGTAGTCCTTGGCGTGACCCCAGTCGCGCAGCGCATCCAGGTTGCCCAGGTACAGGCAGCTCTGCAGGCCCAGCTTGATGCGGGCCAGGGCGCGGGTGATCTTGCGGGTCACGAAGGTCTCGCCACGCACCGGCGATTCGTGGTTGAACAGGATGCCGTTGCACGCGTACATGCCGTAGGACTCGCGATAGTTCACGGTGATCCAGTAGGCATACAGCTTGGCGACCGCATACGGAGAACGCGGATAGAACGGCGTGGTCTCCTTCTGCGGGATTTCCTGCACCAGGCCGTACAGCTCCGAGGTCGAAGCCTGGTAGAAGCGCGTCTTCTTCTCTAGACCGAGGATGCGGATCGCCTCGAGCACGCGCAGCGGGCCCAGCGCGTCGGAGTTGGCGGTGTATTCCGGCTCCTGGAACGACACGGCGACGTGGCTCTGCGCGGCAAGGTTGTAGATCTCATCCGGCTGGGTCTGCTGGATGATGCGGATCATGCTGCTCGAATCGGTCATGTCACCGTGATGCAGGATGAACCGGCGATCCTTGACGTGCGGATCCTGGTACAGGTGATCGATTCGGTCGGTGTTGAACAGCGAGCTACGGCGCTTGATACCGTGAACGATATAGCCCTTGCCCAGCAGGAACTCGGCGAGATACGAACCGTCCTGGCCCGTCACACCCGTAATCAAGGCGACCTTACTCATTACTTCCTAAACCTCAGTCGATTGGATGGTGAAAATCTAAAGGGAAAAAATCTTGCGCAGCGCAGGCAGCCGGCTGTCCCAGGAATACTCCCTCAGACAGACTTCCCGTGCCAGCCGACCCATCTCGCGGTTTTCACCGGGATCGGCGAGAAGATCGATGCAGGCTTGGGCGAACTGCGATGCGTTGGCCGCGAGACGGATGCTGCGCCCGGGCTCGTATGCGAAACCCTTGCCGGCCAGCGTGGACGCCACACAAGGCACCCCCGCAATCGCATATTGGTTGATCTTACCACGCAATCCGGCGCCACCCAGTGCAGGCGCGATGCCTACCCATGCGTATTTCAACTCGCCTTCCAGCGAGTCCACTTCGCCGACCAGATCGACGTTTTCATCGGCCCCTGCCGGCAAGCTGGCAAGACCGCGCCCGGCAACACGCAGGCGGTATCCGGGATGCGCGGCCTTCACAACCGGATGGACGTCACGTAAATACCACTCCAGCGCGTCAAGATTGGTCTGCGAGCCGAAATAGGCCAGAAACACAACCGTCGGCGCACCCTGCAGCGGCCGCTGCGGCAGTCCGCGGAGGGATTCAGGAAACTCGGCAACCGAGATCCCGGTCTCCACCGCCTGTACGCCCCCCCAGAACCTGAATTTGCGAAGCACCCGCGCATCCCCCTCGGACACGCACATCACCCGATCAGCGCGCCAGACGCCACGTAGTTCGCGCAGCGCAATCCGCAGATCCCACAGCAGCCAGTGCTTGCTCGGCAGGTACGGAACGCGTCGATGACGCAGCGCCAAGGCGGCTGCACGCACATGGGACTCCACCGGGGATACGACCACCCGCGGGATTCCACTGTTCTGGAAGAAGCCCGCCAAGTCACCCGCCTGTAAGAACTGCAGGTCCACCGCGTCGAAGCGCTCATCGAGCACGCCACTGGCGAGGATGCCTGCCTCGTTGAATGACTCGACCGGCAGCTGCACGACACGCTCGAAGATGGACGCCAGCTCCGGCTCGAGCGCATCGCCATGACTGCAGGTGAGCAGCGTGAGCGAAAGCCCATCCACCTGCTCGGCCAGCAGGCGGTACATGTCGAGCAAGCGCAACCCTCCGCCGGTGCCACGCTCCGGCGGATAGAACGCGACCAGCAATAGCCGCTTTGTCGCGGGCGCCTGCCTGCGGCCAACTGCATTCACGAGGCCATCCCCTGGTGCGCGAAGCGCGCCCTGGTCTTGTCCAACCTTCAAGAGGAAACCGCAGCCGACTTCCGCCGCACCGAGGACCCACTAGGCCGGAATTCGTACGGCAACGCGATCGGCCGGCCCTTGGACTCGATATGCAGCTGCCCCAGATACTCGCCGATGACCGCCAGCACGAAGAACAGCAACGAGAACTGCAGCGACACGACCGCACACACCACGAGCGGCGCAGCCCATTCCCGCGGCGCGACGAACAGCGCGCCGAGCGAACCGATCAGGCAGAGCAACGAGACGCCCGCCACCAGACCGATCTTCCGCAGCGGCTCGATCGAAATGCCGGTCAGGCTGTCGAGCGCGTAGCGGACCATCGACATCAACTTGTACTTCGTTTCGCCGGCGAATCGCCTGTCCCGCTCGTAGGCGACGACGCTCGTGTTCATACCCAGATAGGGCACCAGCACCCTGAAGACGCCGTTGACTTCCGGCAGTTCCAGCAGCTTGGAGACGGCCTTGCGATCAAGCAGACGGAAGTTCGCCGCGCTCTCCTCCAGCTTCAGCTTGCCGGACAGCGCATCCATGATCTTGTAGAAGAGGCCCGCGGTCGCCCGCTTGAAGAAGCTGTCACTCGGTCGACCCGAACGCGACCCCACGACGATGTCGGCGCCCTGCTCCCACGCACTGATCATCTCAAGGACGACAGCGGGTGGGTCCTGCAGGTCGGCATCCATCACCACGACCGCATCGCCGGAAGCGGTCCTCAGGCCCTCGTGGATGGCCCCCTCGAGCCCAAAGTTCCTGGTCAACCGAAGCAGGCTGATCGTTTCCGGGAACCGGGCATGGACCGATTTCATCTGTTCGAACGTGTTGTCGCGCGAACCGTCCTCCACCAGGAGCAGTTCGATATCGTAACGATCAGCAATCGGCTCCAACGCCCGCAAGGTCTCTTCGCAGAACTGGGCGACAAGCGCCTCCTCGTTGTGCATTGGACCGATGATCGAAATCAGCTTTTTCATTCTCATCCATTCCCGTCTGGCTACATTCAAGCGCAATCAGTCGCCTGAAAATCACATCACATTGACCCTGTCCTGGTTGAGCATGACCAGGCTGTTCTTCTCGAAGGCGATGGAATAATCGCCACGCTCACTTCGATCATCGAGAAGCCGGCTCAGGTACTCCCCGAAGAACGCCATCATGATGAACTGGAACATGAACATCATCGACATGGACAGAATGACGGTGGTCCAGCCAGGCACGACGTTGTTGCTGATCAGGTGGATCAACACGCTGTACGTCGCCAATATGAAAGAGGCGAGCCCGCCCAGGAAGCCCAGCACGGACATCCATCGCAGCGGGCGCAGCGAGTTGAACACCATCAGCTGCACCAGACGATAGACCCCCTGCGCCAGCGACATCTCGCCCGTCAACGGAGAATTCCGCTGGTAGTTGTAGGCCACCGACGGGTATCCGGTCTTCTGGATCCGCAGATAGAACTGGTGATGGAATCGCCCGGTACTGGTTACCGCGTTCACCGCGCGCCGGCTCAGGCATCGAAGGCTGGTCGCGTTCTTGGGCAGCTGGTAGTCGATCGCGCGCAGCAGCCGATCGGCGAAATACCTGAACGCCCTGTACGCCAGCGTCCTGCGCTGCACCGCCGTGCCCACCACGACGTCGTAGCCCGACTTGCAGAGTTCGACCACCTCCGGAACCACGGAAACCGGGTCCGTTGCGTGCTCGAAAAGCACGACGAAATCGCCGATGGCATTTTCCAGCCCCGCAGCCCAGGCCACGTCCAGGCTGACCGTGCCCACCAGCTGGATGTAGCGGACGCTGGGCAGGGTCTTCAGCATGTCGCCGATGTTCCTGCTGGCAGCCGAGTCCATGATCGCGCCCTGCCCAATGATGACGATCTCGTAATCCGAGTACCGATCATTGAGCTCTTTCTGCATCGCCGAAATCTCGTCGTGGCGCAGTGGCACGCCACTCTCCACGACATAAACCACGGAAACAAACGAATCACTCTTCACGCATCACCCCCGAGAACTCGCCAAGCCCCGCGCACTAATCGCGTCGATGGCGTCATAGACATTATCGATCTTACCGCCCATGACACAATGAAGCCCCTTGAGCGAATGATCTTCCTTCAACAGGATCGGCCGGGAATCATCGGACTCGCTGCGCGGAAGCACGGTCTTGGTCTCCCACAAGGAGCGCTTGTAGACGCACTGCTCAAGCAGCGGGATGTATCTGGCCGCATCCTTCTGCATATGGCGCCAGGCCGACTTGCGCCCATGCCCCCCGAGTACGCGCAGGCTGTCGTCATAGCGCTCCCCTTGCTGGTCGGACCACTCGTAGTGAGGCGTGTAACGCACATGGCTGAAGGAGTGCAGCCCTGCCGACGGGAAAGGCATGACGGAAAAGAACGGGCCGCACATCACCGTGATGCCAATGTCCCGCAGCTCCGGAGGTACCTCGACAAGGCACATTTCGGTCACTTCATGCTTGAGCGGTATCAGCTCCAGCCCGGAGTTGGCGTTTAGATGGTTGATCCGGGAGTAGGCGCAGTTGAAAACATGGCTGGCGTGCACCTCGTTGGATTCCAGCTCGCCTTCCTTGCGCACCTCGACCACCAGGCCAGGCCCCTCCTGACGGACGCGCTCCACGGAAACCCCCATGTGCAGCTCGACGCCGGCGTCCGACAACCTGCCCAGCATCTTTTCCCTCAGGGCGACCGCGTCGAACGCGTATTCGGTGACGGAAAAGCAGGCCTCGATGAATGTCGGATTGACCATATCCTGCACTGCGTGCGAAGCAGGAACGCACCTCGCCCCGACCCGATCACAGAACTTCTGGAACTGGAGCCCGGTGACCTTGCCCAGCGGCTTGCCGATCAGATACTGCATCTCGAACGAGGAATCGATGCAATCCCTGAACTCGTCCACGAACCTGGGGAACGAGAGCCGCGAGCGCAGCGCGGTCAACACACTTCGCGGGTAGTGATAGCCATTGTGCACGCGCGCCTGGTTGTTGAAGGACGCCCTGGTCATCAGGGCATTTTCCCTCTCGTACAGATGAACCTTGGCGCCGCCCCTCGCGAGATGCTCCGCGATGCATACGCCAAAGAACCCGCCGCCCACCACAATGATGTCTTTCATCGCTCGAAGTATTGTTTCTATCTAGTCCTATCTCGACCCGAACACAAAACGTTTGGCGATATAGAAGTTCACGCCCAACGCCGCGATGATGCCGAGGAACTGTGAGATTGTCGCAAACGGAAAGAACCCCATGGATGCCTTGAGTACGACCAGATTGATGACCAGGCCAACCAGCGAGCCGAGCAGGAACTTGCCCCAGCCATGCAGGAACCGGAAGCCGGGCTGCCTGCCGACCTCCCGGAAAGTCCAATAATGATTCAGGAAGTAGTTCTGCGTGGCGGCCACCAGATAGCACAGGATCGCCGCCGGCACCGCTGGACCATGCAGGACGTCGACAAGAACGGCAAACAGCAACAGGTTGGTTGCGGTACCTAGACCACCAATCACCGCAAACGCAAAAAACTTCCGCATAGATCTCATCCAGGCTCGGGGCGCGCGTAGTCCTTGTCCAGGACCCGATCAGCCAAACAGCTCAGCGACGACTTCAAGCGAACTGAAGAGCTCCGGCAAGCCGAGGGTCCTCATTTCAAGCGACACCCACCCCGCATATCCCTGCGTCACCAACAGCCGGGCCAGCTCCACGTGCTCCGGCCGGCTGACGATCGCCGCAAGGCCTGGCTCGCTGATCTGCACATGACCCACATACGGAATCGCGGCGAGCACGGAATCGACACGCTCCTGGTTGGCGATGATCGTGCCCAGGTCCAGATTGAGCCTCAGCGCCGGAGAGTCGATTTCCTGCACCAAGCTCAAGGCTTCCGCGGTCGTGTTCAGGTAATTCGTGCCGTAGATCGGTGGATTGGCTTCAATGCCGATGACGACCCCTTTCTCCTGCGCGTAGGCCGCGCAATCGGAAAAGAACCGCACGCCGATCGGATACTGGTCGGCGTGATCGATGACCCGGTTCTTGGGGCAACCAAACACCATGTGCGGGACACCGACGGCCGCCGCGAAATCGACCGCCAGACGGGTATAGCGGAGCAGGAAATCGCGCTCTTCCTGCGAACCGAAGATGCGCTCGCTCAACCCATACCAGATCGACTGCATGGAACATACCCGAAGCCCCCACGCATCGCCGATTTCCGCGACCTGCGCCGCGGCCAGGCGCTGATTCTCCGGGTCATAGGGGCGTCCAGACACGAGCCTGGTCGGCGCAATCTCCAGGCCGGTAAAGCCCAACGCCTTGAGCTTTGCATAGACCGCTGCATCGTCCGCGGATTCCCAGCCGATGTTCGACGCTGCCAGCTTCACTCGCGCACCCCGCCAATGGAATCCACGCGCGCCCAGAATTCCTCCGGGATCTCGGCGCTCAAGGCGAGCACGTTCTCTTCCAGCTGAGCCGGCTTGCTGGCGCCCAGCACCGGAAGGACGCCGCGCCGGAGCACCCAGCGCAGCGCCGCATGACTACCCTTCACGTCGAACTCCCGGCACGCCTCGACAAACAGGTCGATACGCTGCTTGTTCTGCTGGTAGATCTTTTCGGTCTTGTCGTAGCCGAGCTCATCGCTCTTGGAAATTCGAGACCCGGCGGGAATGCCGTCACGATACTTGCCGGTCAGCAGCCCCTGGGCCATCGGCGAGAAGCCCAGCATTCCCACCCCGTTGGCCTCGCAGAAGTCCCTGACGCCATTCACGTCGGCCCGATTGATCGCGTAGGAATAGATGAACTGATCGAGGATCGGCTTCTCCATTCCCAGTCGATCACACACCTCATGGCACTCGATCAGCGCCTCCACCGGCCATTCCGAGGTGGCCCAATAGAGAACCCTGCCGGAGTTGATCAGGTGGTTGTACGTCCTGACCACTTCTTCCATCGGCACTTCGGGGTCATAGCGGTGGGCATAGTAGATATCCACATACGCCACGCCGATTCGCGCCATCGACTGCTCGAAGGCCGCGTATATGTGCTTCCGGCTCAGACCCTTGTTGTAGGGATGCTCGCCAAGTGGCCAGGAGCCCTTGGTCGACAGCACGAACTCCTCCCGCGGGAACCTTGCCAGCGCCGCACCCAGCAGGGATTCCGCGGCGCCCATCCCATAGTTGTTGGAGGTGTCGAACGAACGGATGCCCAGGTTCCAGGCCGCGTCGACCATCTCCTGCGCAAACTTGATGTCGGTCTTCTCGGTGCCGATGGTCAGCGCGCTACCGAACGTCAGACTCGTCAGCTTCAAGCCGGACTTTCCGACCCTGATAAATGGATTCATGGCTTTTTCCCAGGCACTGGAATGCTGCAAGAAATTTGAAAGTACCAAGCGTTGGCGTCTTGCACCACGGCAAAGTTCGCCTGGGAACCGTCCGGAGGATAGTCCTTGCCCAGGACCTCCTCCAGCGACACACGGAACACCTGGCTGCCGCCGCGATAGAGGTAGGCATCCGGCGACTTCACCCTGAATCCATCCGCTACGGGCGTGCCGTCGGGCTTCTTGATCATCACGCCCACGCGGATTGGATAGGATCCGCTGTCCAGCCGCCAATCGAAGTCACTCTGGTTGGTCAGCGTTACCACTGCGGTCCCCGGCGAGCCGGCTTCTCCCTGCTCCAGGGCACATTCCATCCGGCCCTTCATGGCCGCCGCGGGTATCGGATCGTAGCCCAGGCCAATCAACGTTGCCGATCCATCAGGAAACAGCTCGGGGTGATCGGAGGCCTTGATGATCGCACCGGTCACGCCACCAGACGACTCGACATAGGCCTTGAGCGCCGGCCCCTTCACATACACCGAGAACCTGTCCTGCTGCAGAAGCCGATCCCTGTCGGTGATCACCAGATGATCGACGCGATCAAACTGCGCGTTGTACGAGATCCGATAGCCCGGGTCATGAATCTTGGCGAACGACAGCTTGCTGGGCTCGTCATCATTCACGACGTATCCCCGCTGCCTGAGCGCGGCACGGAGGGCTTCGTGGCTGCCAGCGTCAAGCACCACGCCATCGATCACCAGCCCGCTGAACCCGGCCGCCTCGACCTCGACGATCTGCGCCTCCAGGGGCAGCCGGGCGGTCTTTGCGTTCCACTTGTCCGCCGGGCTGTTCTTGGCCCCGCCATTGCTCCAGTGCAGGTGTCGCGAGTGCAGGTACAGACGGAGGTGATAGAAAGCGCCCCAGCCGTAGTGCTTGTTGTCGGAGAGATACTGCGAATACGGGTACTGGTAGACCATTGACCCATCCGGCAAGTCGGCCTCGACCCGGCGAATGAATTCCCGCTCGGCCAGGAACTGGCGCTGGACCACCGTGGTATCCCGCCGCACGTCCACCGGGATCTGGTCCAGCAGTCCAAATACGGTTATCGCGACGACGATGCCCGTCCAAGCCAGGCGCATCCTCGGACGCGCGTCACTGAGTTTTGCGCTGACCAGCAGCGCACCCCATACATACAGCACGAAGATCATGAACAGCGGAAACCGCTGGTAGGCCCGGATGGACGGGTACGCCAGCGCGATGATCGTCCCGAGTCCACCGACGATGGAGCAGAGGAAAATCACGTAGACCAGCGACAGCAGCGAGTTGTCCATCCTTGGCGGTATCGCGTCGTCCGGCGCACGCCTCCCGATCCTGTAGCCATCCCATCTACGCGTGAGGCCAGGCACTGCCAGTAGAAACAGGGCAATCACGAACAGGGACGTTGCGATCGTGCCAAGCGGCACGGTGACCGGATGTGGATACTTCATCGCCGCAGCGGAGGTAGCCACCACCTTGTTGGCCAGGGCCCGGACCGGCTCCAACCGGTGGTTCTGCGGCGGAGTGAGCATCAACTTCAAGGTGTCGCTGTAGATCTCCGCCTCGAACGGATGCCTGACCAGGTCGGGATCCTCTACTCCGTTCAGGTAGAACTCGCTCTGATGCGCTTGCTTGTAGAGCTTCATCGGCAACTGGAGGGACAGCGCCACCACCACCATGGCCACGATGTAGATGATCGCAGGCGCCAGGCTGACCGGCTTCTTCCAGTCGCCGAGCATCACCCTCGCGACGAGGGAGAAGCCGAGCAGGAGCAGGGTGAAAAATGCGTAGTAGCCGTCGGACCCGGCCATCAGGACAACGAACAGCAGGCCCAGCAGGAATTCCCTGGTTTTGGCCAGTTTCCAAAGTTGCCGGGTGAAGCGCCCCTCACCGAGAGATTCGGTCAACAGGGCAAACTTGCCCGACATGATCCAGATGACCGCGGTCAGTGCCAGCGGGATCGCGAAGTAGTTCGCCAGGTAGGCATAGATGTAGTAGTTCAACCGATAGGTGGTGAACGCATACAGCATGCCCACACAGAATGCAGGAAGCCGCCGAACCCCTATCAGCCGGCAGGCAATGAAGCTCGTGAAGCAGATCAGCGGAAAATTGGCGAAGTAGTAGAACTGCTGCACCCTGACCGGGTCATCCACCAGCTTCGATATCAGCAGCATCAACACCGAGTGCAGTGCGCTGGATTGTGCCGCAGGGTGGTAGTGCCAGTCCGCGATACCCGGTGCTCCCAGATACGGGTTCACGAAGACCCACTGGGTGTCCACGAGAAACTTGGTCAGGACGAGCTGCCACATCCCGTCGAATCGGTCGTAGGAGAGCGGCAGCGGCACTGAAAAGTCCCACTTGCCCACGCCAAATATGTAGATGGCAAGCAGCAGCGGCGCCGCTATGAGCAGCGCGCCGAGAGGCAATGCCTTGAAGACCTTATTCCTGTTCACGCTCATCACTCCCTCTGGGCGCTTCGTTACAGCGGCGGGCGGGGCGCGGCACCCACACAGCACGCTCTACGCCACGATGTCCCCCGCTCGCCCCCGAGGACACCTTCCGCCATCCATGTGCCTGGGGCTCCAGCGTTGGCTGGAGCCCAGCTTAAATCCCTACCTGCGACCCCGCAGTTTCGCGTTGAGGTAGGAAAGACCACTCTTGTGCCACACGCTGCGCGCGAACACATAGAACGGACGAACCCGCTGCGCGAAATGGTTGAACCGATCCAGCCCCGGCACCACCGGCATCGGCGGCTGGCCATGGCCGCTGAGCTTGTCGGCGACCGCCACCGCGCTCGGCGACTCATGGAACGCGTCGTACAGCGCGTTGATCTCATGCGAGAAGTTGGTGGGCATGTCGTACTGCAGCGCCCAGAAACCCTTCGCCTCGACCCGCGCATGGACGGCGTGATAGCGGTGGAAGTACCCCTCGCTGACGCGCAGCGTGAGGTGACGCGAACGATGCAGTGCCACCTCGACATCACCGGCACGCAGCACCAGGGCCAGCGCCAGCAGCACGTCGAAACGCACCAGCGTGGACAGGTCCAGCGTGGAGAGCGCCTGGCGGCTGAAGAACAGCGTGCCCAGCTGGTGCTCGGCGATGCTGTCCTGCGTCCAGCGGTACAGGCCAATGGAGCTGCTGTTGCGCAGGATGCCGGCGGCGCTCGGCGGTGCTTCCGCCGCGAACGAATTGACGAAGAAGCCGGAGACGAACACGGTCGGCTGGCCGGTACGCGCCGTGTCCAGCGACCAGCGCAGCGCCTTCTCGAAGTAGTCGTACTGCGGGAAGTCGAGCTGGTTGAAGAACACCGCGTAGTCGCCGCTGACCTGCTCGGCGACGTCCTGCAGCTTGGCGCCCATGCGCTGTTTGTTCCATTCCTCCACCTCGACCTGCGGCGGCGAGAAGCGGAACTCGACATTGGTCGGAAGGTCGGACGGCGCGCCGTTCAACCAGCGCGGGCTGCGCACAGTGATGCGCACGCGATGGTGCGACTGGTTCTGCAGCTCGGCGGCAGCACGCAGGATGTGGGTCAGGTTGGGGAACACCTGCTCACCGGTACGGCCGTCCTGCGCGCCCCACAGGTCATGGTCGACCAGCACCACATCGACGGTGACGCCCGCGCCCGAGGACGCCAGCGCCGCGCGATGCTCTTCGTTGATCGCCGCCAGGGTCGCATCGAGCTTGGTCTCGAACGAGAATTCCTCGGCGATCAGCTTCTGCGCTTCGCGCACGCGGCGGTTCGCGTCCTCCGGGTCGGCCAGGATCTGGTTCAGCGCCGCCTGGATGGCATCGGCGCGTTCCTGCTCGGTATCACCGGAGAAGTAATAGACCAGATCACCGAACTGCTCGATGACATGGGGATTGCGGTCGGAAATGACCGGCGTACCGGACACCAGGCCTTCGAACACGCGGCCGGAGGCAGTACGCGACTTCAGATGCGCCGGCGAGGACACGGCCAATACCGCGCCGTACTGGCGCATGGTCTCGAACATGCTCACGCCGTCGAACGGAATCTCGCCACGGTACGAGGTGAAGCCCGCCCACGGATCGATGCCTTCCAGCTTGCGCGGGCCGTAGAAGTCGGCGATGCCGCGCTCCTGCAGCACGTCGAGCAGGCCCTGCGCGCGGCCGGACTTGCCGCTGCCACGCTCCCAGTTCACGCCGCAGTAGAACACCTTGGAGGCTTCCACGGCGCTGGCCGCGCCACCCAGCGGATGCGGCGGCACCAGCGCGCTGCGCGACGCCGAGCCGATCAGCGAGAGGCCCTTGTCCTCCCACTCGCTACCCAGCACCTGGCGGATGTGTTCCTTGAGCAGCTTGGAGCCGTTGAACAGATAGCCGTCGTAGGCGCGCAGGTGCTGGATCAGGTTGATCCGGTAGTTCGACTGGAAATGCATGAATTCCAGCGGATTGGCCACCCACAGGAACGTGCGCAGATTCAGGAACTTCGGCGTGTCGTAGTGGAACGACACCGCGAAATCGTAGTTGTCAGGCAGATGCACATCGTTGATGCACTTGCCCGTGGCCACGTCGAAGCCGAGGAAGTCCACCACCGTGATCGGATAGCCGGTCTTCCTCATCTTCTCGATGAGTTCGTATTCCGCGTTCTTGATCTTCGGCCACTGCGAGATCACCAGAACCCGGGGCGTCGCGGCCGCCATCACAGCGCTCCTTCGTGGGCGACATACCAGTCCCAGGTCTTCTGCAGGCCCTGCTTCAACGTGTTGTCGGCGCGGAAGCCGGCTGCATCGATCTTGCTGAGGTCATAGCCGAGGTACTCGCGGCCGTTAGGCTTGCTCAGATCCCAGTCGACGCGCCCCTGCATGCCGGACACCTCGGTCAGCGCATCGACCATCTCGCGGATGGTGTAGACGTTGCCGCTGCCGATATTCACCGGACCTTCGACGTTCTCCATCGCCAGCAGCGCGGCCTTGGCCGCGTCTTCCACGAACAGGAAGTCGCGCTGCGCGGTGCCATCTCCCCACACCGCCACGCGGCCGCCATCACGCTTGGCTTCGAAGAAGCGCTTGATCAGCGACGGGATGACATGCCCCTGCTCGGCATCGAAACGGTCGCGGGGACCGAACAGATTGCAGGACACGATGTAGGTCCAATCCAGGCCGTGGCTCTCGCCGTAGGCACGCAGCATGCCGAGCATGGCGCGCTTGGCGTGCGAGTAGGAATCCTCGGACTTGTGCGGTTCGCCCATGAAGATCATGTCTTCGGTGAACGGCTGCGCCGGCGGCGGGTACGGGTACACGGCGCCGGTGCCCATCACCGCGATCTTGCGCACGCCGGCCTTCTGCGCGGCGTCCACGACGCTGGTGTTGATCAGGACGTTGTCATAGAACGACAATGCCTTGTTCTTCATGTTGCCCATGATGCCGTAGACACGACCCGCCCCGTGAAACACGTACTGGGGCGCGACCTTCTCGAAGTAGCGCCGTGTCGCCGGGAGATCGACCAGGTCGCACTCCTCGCGCCCCACCGGCACCACGTTCTCGTAACCCAGGTCTCGGAGATACTGGACCATCGCCGAGCCGAACAGCCCGCGCGCGCCCGTGACTACGATCGTGTCTTCCTTTTTCATGACTTTCCCTCTGTACTAAATGTCAAAACGCGTCCGCCATCGCGGGCGTGGAAAAAATTGCAGTTGCGAACCGTCAACCCGCCAGGCGGGCGCTGCTAGGCACCCCGATCAGGCGTTTCCGCCGCGAGCCGGTCACGTTCCACCCATCCGGCCAGCTCGGCATTCGCCAGTTCAAGACGCTCGGTCCGCTCGATCAGATCCCGACTGGCCAGATCCAACGCCTGCGTGCGCTCCAGCAGCAGGGGCCGCAGACCTTCGAGCTCGGCCTCCAGCGCCCGCGCGCGCTCCTCGGACGCCTCCAGTCTACGGGTTCTGTCCTGCAGTTCACGCGTGGTATCACCCAGCACCGTGGTGCGTTCCTGAAGCAGTTCGCGAACCTGGCCCATCTCCGCCTGGGTCTGCGCCAGCAGCGCATTGGACGATTCCAGCAAGCCGGTACGTTCGGTCAGATCGCCACTGACGGCTTCCAGCTGGCGGGTACGCTCGATGAGCACCTTGCGAGCGCTGATCAGGTCGTTGGTCCGGTTGATCAGGTCGCCCGCGGCGCGCTCCAGGCGCTGCGTGCGGCCGCTCAGCTCCGAGCGCACCTTGCCCAGCTCCTCATCGCGCACGCCCAGCTGGGCCCGCGCATCCATCAAGTCGCGCGTCACGATCTCGTATTCGCCGGTGAAGCTGGCATCCAGTGCGCGCGCATCGATCATCCCGCCGGCCGCCAGCAGATGGACACCGTTGGCGCAGCGCGCCAGGTTGTCCCACGCCAGGGCGTACTCGCGGATGCCGTCGCCGTGGTTGAACAGGTTCGGATAGGCCGGCAGCAGCAGCACGTCCTCCAGGCGCACCGAGAGCAGGACGCGCCCGACTTCCAGCCCCTGCTCCCACAGCTCGCGCGCCTGTTGCTCGCGCCCCAGGGCCAGGGCCAGGCGACCGGCCTGGAACCACGCCGCGGTCGTCTTGGTGAACAGGTGCACGCCGAAAGCACCGGCGTCGACGCGCGCGCACGCGACGAAGGCGTCGAGCGCGGCTTCGAGCCGGCCCTGCGCGCGCAGCAGCAGCGCCTTCACATAAGCGAGCGAGACGCGCCAGCGCAGGATCGTCCGGCCTTCGCCCGATGCCTGCAGGTAACCATCGATCCGCGCCATCAGCGCATCGACTTCCGTCGACGGCGGCAGTGAGGATTCCAGCAGGGCGTAGGCCTGCACGCACAAGGCTGCGCCTTCATCCGCCGAACCAGCGGGCGCCCGCGCCAGCACACCCGCGGCGTACTCGCCGCGCAGCTGCGGCGACGACGCACGCTGGCCGATGGTGATCATTGACAGGCCCAGCCACGGATTGGCGTATTCCTCGGCGTACGACACCGACGGATGGCCCGACGGGGCCACGTGGTCGAACGCGCGTTCCTGGTAGGCGGTGGTGGCGAACGGCGACTTCATCCCGACCATGAGCCACCACTCCGCGCTGTGCGGCTGGCGCGTCTGCGGGTCCACCGGATACAGCTCGCGCTGCTTGCGCTCCCACACGAAGCGCTGGCCAATGACCTTGGCCTGGCTGGCCGACTGCACGTAGGCAGCCTCGACATCGAAATCGCTGGCGATCTCCGCGCGCAGCCGGTCAAGGTCGTAGACATGCAGGTGGTAAGGATTCGGATCCTCGCCGCTCTCGTCGCTCCAGTCGTTGGGCACGCTGACAATCACCCGGCCACCCGGGGTCAGCACGCGCTGGAACTCCTTGAGCAGGCCCTGCGGATCCTCCACGTGCTCCAGGGTCTCGAAGGAGATCACTGTATCGAAGCTGGCGTCCGGGTAGGCGTTCAACGCCTGCGGCAGATAGCCGCACACATAGCTGGCACGCGCCGGATCGTCGGCGTAGCAGCGGTTGGCGTAGTCCACCGCATATTCGCTGCCATCGATGCCGGTGACGCTCGCCGCGCGGGTCAGCGCGCGGACCACGTGACCGCCATAACCCAGGCCGCACGCGGCATCGAGCACGCGGTCGTTGGGACGGATGAAGTCGCAGGCCCACTGGTAACGGATCACGTGCGCATCCGAGCGTTCGCCGGTATCGCGGAACATGTCCATGTGCAGGCCGCGCTCTTCCTCCAGCGCGCTCAGCGGGTAGGCCGCCAGTGCCGCGTCCGGGATCTTCTCCAGCGCGATCAGGATGGGGCCGGTTTCGTAGTTGAGCGACTCGTAGGGGTTGAGCCGGTAGTAACGCGGATGCTTGCGGAAACCGACCGCGAAGCACAGCCGCTCCCACCATGCACGCGCGCGCAGCGCGCCATCCTCGCCAACGCTCGTCGCATCCAGGCGCAGGATCACCGCGCTGCGGCACACCCGGCGGATTTCCAGCAACGCGGCCCGCGCCCCGGCCTCGTCCAGCGCTTCCAGCCCGCCATTGGAGACGACCGCGTCGAACTGGCCGTCGGCGAAAGGCAGCGCGCGCGCATCACCCTGGATGAAGCGGCCGGGCATGCGCGCGTTCGCGCGGCTCACCCGCTCGCCATCCACTTCCAGCCCATGCACATCGATACCCTGGCGCAACAACGCCTCGGTCAGGCCGCCGTCACCGGCGCCTACATCCAGCACGGTCCCCAGGCCGCAGGCCATGACGATGGCATCGGCCAGGTTGGCACAGCTTCCCTTCGAGTGAAGCGGGTCGGCACTTTTCGATTTCATTCTCGTCACCGCCATGGGGTTCACTCGCCTTGTCGGCGCCAGGTTGCGTGCATACGCAGATCCAGGACACCACCGAAGAAATACTCTTCCTTGCGCATCAACACCTGGAAGAAGGCGGCCTCGTCCACCCAGTGCAGCATGCGCTGCGCCAGGTAGTCCGGCGTGTCCTCGTAAGACACGGAGGCCTGCACTTCATACAGGTTCACGCCGAGCGCGCAGTCGCACTCCAGTTCCACTTCGAAACGCTCGCCGGCCTGGATCTGCCGCCGCCAGAAAGTCTCGGCCGCGGGGTTTTCCGCCATCCGCTGCATGTCCTGGTTCAACGTGCCCCAGGAATAGAGCTTGACGCCTTCCTTGTTGCGGATACGCACACCCACCGACAGCTTGTCGGTCGCGATCTGCGACTCGCAGACCACCTTGATCCGCAGGCGCTCGCCCGGATAGAACACATTCGAACCGGTGCCATCGGCCGCCAGGGTGGTGACGCTGAGAATGCGCACACCACCATCGCCGAAGGTCAGGCGGTCGGAACCGGTCATCGTCGCCGCCGGCGCCTGCGGCGCATCGGTGGATGCGGCCTCGGGCGCCTCCACCGCGGCTTCGCCCTTGAGCATGTCGGTCAGGCTGCTGAAGTACGCCGCTTCCTCGTCATGCAGCAGCCGGCGGTAATGCAGCACCACGTTGGCCGACGAGCCCCAGTCCAGCTGTCGCCCGTTGCTGAGCAGCAGGCAGCGGTTGGTCAGGGTGCGGATGCTTTCCTGGTCGTGCGAGACGAACAGCAGCGACATACCGTCGGACACCAGCTTTTCGATCCGCTGGAAGCAGCGCTTCTGGAACAGCGCATCGCCCACCGCCAGCGCTTCGTCGACGATCAGGATGTCCGGCTCCACCTGCACCTGCACCGCGAACGCCAGGCGCACCAGCATGCCGCTGGAATAGGTCTTGACCGGCTGGTCGAGGTGATCGCCGATATCGGCAAACGCGGCGATGGCGTCGAACTTGCGATCGACCTCATCGGCGGTGAAGCCGAGCAGCGCGGCGTTGAGGTAGACGTTCTCCCGCCCGGTGAATTCAGGATTGAAGCCCGATCCCAGCTCAAGCAGCGCGGCCACGCGCCCCTTGACGTCGACACGGCCCTGGGTCGGCGCGAGCGTGCCGGTAACGATCTGCAGCAGCGTGCTCTTGCCGCTGCCATTGCGCCCCAGGATACCGACCGACTCGCCGCGGCGGACGTCGAAACCGACATCCCGCAGCGCCCAGAATTCGCGGAAATACTCGCGCTCACCCAGTCCGGCGGCACGGCGCAGGCGCGGCAGCACGAACTGCTTCATGCGATCGCGCGGGGTGTCGTACATCTCGTACCGCTTCGACACCGATTCGACGTGGACAACGATCTCGTCAGAGGACATCGGCGAAACCCTTGCGCGTTTTCTGGAACCAGGCGTATCCGAGCAGCAGTACCACCAGCCCCACCGCCATCGCCACGCTCCATTGCGGCAGTCGCGGCAGCTCGCCGAACACCAGCACGGCGCGGCTGTCCTCGATGATGTAGGTCAGCGGATTGAGCGCCATCCACGGCCGCACCCACTCCGGCAGCGACGCGGCGGGATAGAAGACCGGGGAAAGAAACAGCATGATGCTGGAAAGCACGCCCGTGACCTGCGAGATGTCACGCAGATAGACCCCGGACGAGGCCAGCAACCACGACAGGCCGGTCATCAACAGGACCAGCGGCAGCAGGACCAGCGGGAACAGCACCGCGGTCCAGGGCACGCCGACGCCCAGCACCACCTGCGCTACCAGCAGCACGATCATGCTGATGCCCAGATGGAACAGGGCAGAACCGATCAGCACCCAGATCAGCGCATCCAGCGGGAAAATCACCTTCTTGACGAAGTTGACGTTGGCGATGATCAAGGTCGGCGCCTTGTTGAGGCACTCGGCGAAGAAGCCGTGCACGGCCAGGCCCACGAAGGCCAGCACCGCGAAATTGACCTTGTCCACCGGGCCCTCGCCCACCCAGCGCACCTTCATCACCGTGGTGAAGACGAAGGTGTAGACGGTCAGCATCAGCAACGGATTGAAGAACGACCAGGCGGTTCCCAGGAACGAGCCACGATAGCGACCGATCACCTCGCGCCGGATCAGCTGGCGCAGGAGCTGGCGGTTGCGGACCAGCGACCGGATCAGGGCGAACGGGCTTGCGGACGAACGCTGGTGCGCGTCGATTTGCGTGGACATGTATTTCAGGACCCCGTGGACGACGGGTCCCGGGCTCCGGACTCACCGGCCAGCGCGCGCTCCAGGTCCCGCCGCAGGTCTTCGACGTCTTCCACGCCCACGCTCAGCCGCACCAGCGCGTCGCTGATGCCCAGCTGCTCGCGACGCGCCACCGGGATCGAGGCATGCGTCATCACCGCCGGGTGGTTGACCAGGCTTTCCACGCCACCCAGCGACTCGGCCAGGGTGAACAGCTCGGTGCGCTCGCACAGCTGCCTGGCGGCGTCGAAGCCACCCTTCAGCACGATGGAGACGATGCCGCCAAAGCCGGACATCTGGCGCTTGGCCAGATCGTGCTGCGGATGCGAGGCCAACCCCGGGTAGATCACCTTCTCCACCGCCGGATGCGTCTGCAGCCACTGCGCCAGCACCATCGCGTTCCCGCAATGCGCACGCATGCGCAGCGGCAGCGTCTTGAGCCCGCGCAGCGCCAGGAAGCTGTCGAACGGACCCTGCACGCCACCCACGGAGTTCTGCAGGAATGCCATGCGCTCGGCGAGGTCGGCGTTGTCGCCCACCACCGCCATGCCGCCGACCATGTCCGAGTGGCCATTGAGGTACTTGGTGGCTGAATGCACCACGATGTCGGCACCCAGCGCCAGCGGGCGCTGCAGCATCGGCGAGGCGAAGGTGTTGTCGACCACCACGATCAGCCCGTGCTTGCGCGCCACCGCCGCCACCGCGGCGATATCGACGATCTTGAGCATCGGGTTGGTGGGCGTTTCGATCCACACCATCTTGGTCTTCGGGGTGATCGCCGCTTCGAAGGCGGCCAGGTCAACCAGGTCGACGAAGCTGAAGTCCAGCGCGGCGCTGCGCCGGCGCACGCGCTCGAACAGGCGATAGCTGCCGCCGTACAGGTCGTCCATGGCCACGACGTGGTCGCCACTGTCGAGCAGCTCGATCACCGTGGAGGTCGCCGCCATGCCCGAGGCGAAAGCGAAGCCACGGGTGCCGCCTTCCAGTGCGGCCACGCAACGCTCGTAGGCGAAACGCGTGGGGTTGTGCGTACGCGAGTACTCGAAGCCCTGGTGTTCACCGGGGCTGGATTGCGCATACGTCGAGGTCGCGTAGATCGGCGGCATCACCGCCCCGGTGCTCGGATCGGGCGACTGCCCACCATGGATGGCCAAAGTGGCGAGCGCCAGTGCGCCAGGGGCGCCCGAGGGGCTTGAATTGCGATCCGACATGACTACTCCAAAAGGGGCCGGGAGTTTAGCAAAACCTTTACAAATCCGCCGTCTACGCCGGATCAGTGATACGAATCACATTACTGCACGCGGCGTCGCAGGTAGTTCAACAAGTCGATCCGCGTGATCAGGCCCAGGAACTGGTTGCCGTCCATCACGATCGCCACCTGCCCGCGATCGAACACCGGCAGCAGCGCCTCGATCGGCGACTTCACATCCAGCCGATCCAGCTTGCTGACCATCGCCGTGGCCACCGGGTCGCGGAAGCGCGCTTCGTCGCCGTAGACATGCAGCAGCACGTCGCTCTCGTCGACGATGCCGACCAGTTCGCCCTCGTCGATCACCGGCAGCTGCGACACGTCGTACAGCTTCATGCGCTGGTAGGCGGTGGTCAGCAGGTCACGCGGGCCGACCACGACGGTGTCGCGCTGGCTGTAGGGGCGCAGGATCAGGTCGCGCAGGTCGCCGTACTGCGGGCGCTCCAGGAAGCCGTTGTCCAGCATCCAGTAGTCGTTGTACATCTTCGACAGGTACTTGTTGCCGGTGTCCGGCACCAGCACCAGCACCTTCTTCGGCGTGGTCTGCTCGCGGCAGTACTTCAGCGCCGCGGCCAGCAGGGTGCCGGTGGAGGAGCCACCCAGCACGCCCTCCTTGGCCAGCAGTTCGCGTGCGGTGTGGAAGCTCTCCGCATCGGTGATGGCATAGGCCTTCTTGACCCGGCTGAAATCCGAGATCGACGGCAGGAAGTCCTCGCCGATGCCCTCCACCAGCCAGCTGCCCGACTTGTCGTTGAGGCGGCCATCGTTGATGTACTCGGCCAGGATCGAGCCGACCGGGTCGGCCAGCACCAGTTCTGTCCGCGGCGAATCCTTGGCGAAGGCGCGCGACAGGCCGGTCATCGTGCCCGAGCTGCCGCAGCCGAACACCACCGCGTCGAGCTGGCCGTCCATCTGCCGGAGAATCTCCGGGCCGGTGCCGAACTCGTGCGCGGCCGGGTTGTCCGGGTTGCCGAACTGGTTGATGAAGTAGGCCCCGGGGGTGTCGGACGCGATCTTCGCCGCCAGGTCCTGGTAATACTCGGGGTGCCCCTTGGCCACGTCGGAGCGGGTCAGCACGACCTCGGCTCCCATCGCCTTGAGGTTGAAGATCTTTTCCCGGCTCATCTTGTCCGGCACCACCAGGATCAGCCGGTAGCCCTTCTGCTGGGCGACCAGTGCCAGGCCCAGGCCGGTGTTGCCGGCGGTGCCCTCCACCAGCGTCGCGCCGGGCTTGAGGTCGCCACGCTTCTCCGCCGCCTCGATCATCGACAGGCCAATGCGGTCCTTGATCGAGCCACCGGGATTGGCGTTCTCCAGCTTGAGATAGAGCTCGCAGACGCCGGTGTCCAGGCGCTGCGCCTTGACGATCGGGGTCTCGCCGATCAGTTCCAGGACCGAGGAGTGGATGGCCATCGCTTCTTCTGGTTATGCCCAAAGGGCTGACCCCGCATTATCGACGGAAGGGATGCCGAATGCTTAGTGGGGCGTTCAGATTGTGCGTGGCAGGCCGGAAAAGGCGACGCGGACGGTGGCAAGCCCGACGAGGAGGGCTGCCACCGCCCGCGACGGTGAGCGGTTCCGGTTGGGGGAGAGGGTCAGTGCGTCATCCGGTCATAGATCCGGGTGAGCTTTTCCTTGGCGTGCAGCTTTTCGCGCTTCATCTGGCCGAGGGTCATATCGTCGATCGGCAAAACGCCGAGTTCGGCATCCATGCATTTCTTGTCCAGCAGCTTGTGTCGCTGGTAGAGCTGCTTGAATTCGGGATCCGCCTTCATCAGTGCATCGATTTGGCTCTGCGGTTGCCCTTCGAACATGGCTTGGCCTCCTACGTGGTTCCGGAAAACAAGAACGCCCCGGCCGGACCCGGCACGGGGCGCTGAATCGGAAGGCGAGCCGGCGCGATCGGCGGTAACGACCGAGCCCTGGGGCTTCGGGACGCCAACGCTCGGTTCGGGCCGCTGTTCCACCGGATCGTCCTCCACGGATCCAGGCGACGGCATGCCACCTGGGTATTCGACCCTACGCTTGTCCCCCCGCCCCGGCAATAGCCGCGCGCACAGTTTCGGAAGCGTGCCGCGCATTCATTGCAGAAAAAATCAGGGCCGCCCGCGGCGACCCTGATTTCCCTTCACAAACAAACAGATACGTATCAAGGCGCGATCACGACCTCGGCCGCACGGGCCTTGGTGGGCGCGCCCTTGCCGGTGCTGACCTGGAAGCGGCTGGCGCCCACGCCGGCGCTCACCAACGCGTCGCGGAGGGCTTCGCCACGTGCCTTGGCCGAGGCCGCGTCGGCACCGTAGGCCACGATGGTGACCCGGCCCTTCTTGCCGATGTTGAGGTACTCGGCCAACGCCTTGGCCTGGCCCTGGGCGGTGCCGGACAGGTCGGTCTTGCCGCTGTAGGCATCCCCGGCCAGGGTGAAGACCTCGCCGCGGCCCTCGAAGCGCGACGCCGGCAGCTTGGTGCCGGCCATCAGCTCGGCTTCCTCGCGCGCCAGCTGGGCGGCCTTCTGCTGGGCGGCGTTGAGCTTGGCCGTCTGCTTGCCGGCGACGCTGGTCAACGCGGCCTCGGCGTCCTGGCGGGCCAGGGTTTCCTGTTCCGCCGCCTGGCGCAGGCGGTCGCTTTCCTCGGCCTGGATCTGCGCCTGCACGCGCAGCTGCTCGGCCTCCTGACGGGCCCGCGCGGCGTCGCGCCGGCTGGCCTCGATGATCAGCTCGTTGCGGGTGCTGTCCAGCCGATCGAGGTCACGTCGTGCCTGCGTGGTGCGCACGCTGATCTCGGCGATCTCGACCCGGCGGTCGGCGATGTAGAGGGCCTGGTCCTGCTCCTTGCGCTTGGCCTCGGCCACCGCATTGATGGCCTGCTCGGCCTGCAGGCGCTCGTAGCGGGCGACGTCGGCCGAATCGGGATTGGCCTGCAGGGCGGCCAGGCGCTGGCGCAGCGCCACCACCTGCGGCAGGTCTTCCTTGGCGAAGGCGGTCACGGAGACGGTGGCCAGCAGGGCCACCACGAGGGCTCGGTTGCGCAGTTTCATCAACGGCCCTCCCCGGTGCCCAGGGTGTTCTGCAGTTGCGAGACCTCGGCCCGGCGCTGCTCCAGCTGCGCGGTGGCCACGGCCTCCTCGCTGCGGGCGCGGGCCAGGTCGGCATCGACCGCCGCGCGCTTGGCCAGGGCCGGCAGCTGCTTGCGCTGGCCGCGGTCCAGGGCAGCCTGCTGGGCCTGCATCAACTCCTGCCGGGCCTGGCTGATCAGGTCCGGGGCGTACTGGTCGGCATCGGCCTGGGTCGCCCGCTGCACGGCCTGCTCGGCCTCGGACAATTCCGGCGCCACCTGGGCCAGGGCCGGGGAAAGAGGCGCGAATGCAAAGGCGATCACATACAGCGATCGACGTATTTGTGCGAAGCTAGCCGTCATTGGGGTGCCGTTGCGTTGGGATCGTAGCGCGGCCATTGTCGGAAGCCTGCGGCGCGCTTGCAACGGGACGCCGCCGATCGTTGGGGAAGCATTGCGCATGGATATCGGCTATTTCCTTAAGCTGATGACCGAAAAAAACGCCTCGGATATGTTCCTGACCACCGGGGCGCCGGTCTACATCAAGATCGAGGGGAAGCTCTATCCGCTCGGCAACACTGGCCTGCCGCCCGGCATGGTCAAGAAGATCGCCTATTCCCTGATGGATGAGGGGCAGGTACCGCAGTTCGAGCGGGACCTGGAGTTGAACATGGCCATCGCCCTGCCCGACGCCGGACGCTTCCGCGTCAACGTCTTCAAGCAGCGTGGCGAGGTCGGCATGGTCATCCGTGCCATCCGCAGCAAGATCCCGAGCATCGAGGAGCTCAACCTGCCCCAGGTGCTGAAGGACGTCATCATGACGCCGCGCGGCCTGGTGCTGGTGGTCGGCTCGACCGGTTCGGGCAAGTCGACCTCGCTGGCCTCGATGATCGACCACCGCAACAGCACCACGACCGGGCACATCCTCACCATCGAGGACCCGATCGAATACCTGCACAAGCACAAGATGTCGATCGTGAACCAGCGCGAGGTCGGCCTGGACACCCACGCCTTCCACAACGCGCTGAAGAACGCGATGCGAGAGGCGCCGGACGTGATCCTGATCGGCGAGATCCTGGACGCCGAGACGATGGAGGCGGCGATCGCCTTCGCCGAAACCGGCCACCTGTGCCTGGCGACGCTGCACTCCAACAACGCCGACCAGACCATCGAGCGCATCCTGAACTTCTTCCCGGAAAGCGCGCACAAGAACGTGCTGATGAACCTCGCGCTGAATCTGCGCGCGGTCATCTCCCAGCGCCTGGTGAAGGGTGCCGATGGCCGCCGCCTGCCGGCGACCGAAGTGCTGCTCAATACGCCGATGATCCGCGACCTGCTGCGCCGCGGGCAGGTGCACGAGATCAAGCAGGCGATGGAGGAATCACTGGAGGAAGGCATGGAAACCTTCGACCAGTGCCTGTTCCGCATGGCCAAGGGCGGCACCATCGAGCAGGAGGAAGCGCTGCGCGCTGCCGACTCGCGCGATGGCCTGGCGTTGAAGTTCCGCCTGTCCGAGGGCGCCTCCGGCGAGCACGATCCCTACGCGGACTACGAGAGTGCATCCTCGCCGCGGATCAGCCACGGCTTCACCTGACGAAAACGGCGCCGGAGACGGCGCCGTTCTTCATTGCGCGTCCGGCTGGTTCTCCGGCCGTGCGCGATCGAACGCCTCCAGCGCCAGGCAGGCCTGCTCGATCCGCCGCAAGGTCGGATACGGCGACAGGTCCACGCCAAAACGGTGCGCGTTGTAGAGCTGAGGCACCAGGCAGCAGTCGGCCAGGCCCGGCGTGTCGCCATGGCAATAGCGGCCGGTGTCCGGGTGATCCGCCAGCAACGTCTCCAGCGCCGCGAATCCTTCGCGCATCCAGTGCCGCGTCCATTCCTCGCGATCACCGGCATCGGCCCTGATCACATGCTCCAGGTACTGCATCACCCGCAGGTTGTTGAGCGGGTGGACGTCGCAGGCCACCAGCTGCGCCAGCGCGCGCACGCGGGCGCGGGCCGGGGCAGCCGCCGGCAGCAGCGGGGTGTCCGGGTAAGCTTCGTCCAGGTACTCCAGGATCGCCAGCGACTGGGTCAACACCTGGTCGCCTTGCCGCAGCGTGGGCACCAGCTGCTGCGGGTTGAGCGCGGCGTACTCGGGCGCGTGCTGCTGACCACCATCGCGGACCAGGTGCACCGGCAACAACTGGTACGCCAGCCCCTTGAGGTTGAGGCCGATCCTTACCCGATAGGCAGCGCTGGAGCGCCAGTAGGTATACAGCTGCAGCGGCTCGCGCATCACGCCCTCCCGGTGCCGATCAGGGCTTGGCCTGGGCTTCGATGCGCTGCTCGATCGCACCGAAGATGCTCTGCCCTTCGCGATCGAACATCTCGATCCTCACGACATCGCCGAACGCCATGAAAGGCGTGCTCGGCTTGCCGTCGCGCAGGGTCTCGACCACGCGCTGCTCGGCAAAGCACGAAGCGCCGCGCGAGGTGTCCTGGTTGGCGATGGTGCCGGAGCCGACGATGGTGGCCGCGCCCAGCGGGCGGGTCTTGGCCGCATGCGCGACCAGTTGGGCGAAATCGAACTGCATGTCCTCGCCCGCTTCCGGGGCGCCGAACCATTCGCCGTTGATGTGGGTCACCAGCGGCAGGTGCACCTTGTTGCCCTGCCAGGCTTCGCCCAGCTCGTCCGGGGTCACGAACACCGGCGAGAGCGCCGAGCGCGGCTTGGACTGCAGGAAGCCGAACCCCTTGGCCAGCTCGTTGGGAATCAGGTTGCGCAGCGATACGTCATTGACCAGGCCGACCAGCTGGATGTGGTCGGCGGCCTGGGCCGGATCCACGGCCATCGGCACGTCGTCGGTGATCACCACCAGCTCGGCCTCCAGGTCGATGCCGTAGTCCTCGCTGGCCACCTTCACCGCGTCACGCGGGCCATAGAAGCCGGCGCTGGTGGCCTGGTACATCAGCGGGTCGGTGTAGAAGCTTTCCGGCACTTCGGCGTTGCGCGCCCGGCGCACGCGCTCGACATGCGGCAGGTAGGCGCTGCCGTCCACGAATTCATAGGCACGCGGCAGCGGCGCGGCCAGGGTGGCCATGTCCAGGTCGAACTGGCCGTCGGCGCTGCCGTCCTGCAGGGACTCATAAAGCGCGTTCAGGCGCGGCGCGACGTGGCTCCAGTCCTCCAGCGCGCGCTGCAGGGTCGGCGCGATGCCGGTGGCGCGCACGCCGCGGCTCAGGTCGCGGGAGACGACGATCAGCGTGCCGTCGCGGCCGCCTTCCTTCAGGGAACCTAGCTTCATGGTGGATCCGGTCACTGGCTGGGAGGCCGATTGTAGGCCGCCGGCGCATTGGTTACATCTGCAACGGAAGCCCCGGATGGCTGCCTGAACGGCCTCCGAGCCCGCCGCTGGGACGGCGGCCACATTTCGCGTAAACTGAACGGGTCTGCCAGCGGCCGTCCGTTTCCCTCAGGGATCGCCGGCGTCATCGGGTTCGCCCGGTCCGCCCGCCCCATCCGACGCCGTTCGCCTTGCATACCGGTCATGCGCAACCTGCGCCTGGTCGTCCCCTCTTCTCGCAGCGCGGTTACACGGGAACGCTCCGAGTCGCCCCCCAGCCTTTGTCGGCCGACTGGTCGCATGGGCGGGTATTTCCGGAGAAAACCCATGTCGTTTGAATCCCTGGGCCTTGCGCCCTTCCTGCTGCGCGCGCTCGCCGAAGAGGGTTACGAAACCCCGACCCCGATCCAGCGCGAAGCCATCCCGCTGGTGCTCGAAGGCCACGACCTGCTGGCCGGCGCCCAGACCGGTACCGGCAAGACCGCTGCGTTCGGCCTGCCGGTGCTGCAGTACCTGGCCACCACCCCGCAGACGGTCAACGGCCCGCGCAAGCCGCGCGCGCTGATCCTCACCCCGACCCGTGAGCTCGCCACCCAGGTGCATGACAGCCTGCGCGGCTACGGCAAGTACCAGCGCATCCCCAGCACCGTGATCTACGGTGGCGTGGGCATGGGCAATCAGTTCGACGCCCTGCGCCGTGGCGTGGACCTGCTGGTCGCCTGCCCGGGCCGCCTGATCGACCACCTGGAACGCCGCAGCGTCGACCTGTCCGGCATCGAGGTGCTGGTGCTCGACGAGGCCGACCGCATGCTCGACATGGGCTTTTTGCCCTCGATCAAGCGCATCCTGGCCAAGCTGCCGCGCCAGAACCGCCAGACCCTGCTGTTCTCGGCCACCTTCGCCGAGCCGATCAAGCAGCTGGCGATGGAGTTCATGCGCCATCCGCGCGAAGTCATGGTCACCCCGCGCAACACCGTGGCCGAGACCATCGCCCACCGCGTGCACCCGGTCGACACCGCGCGCAAGCGCGAACTGCTGCTGGACCTGATCGCCAAGGACAGCCGCGCGCAGACGCTGGTGTTCGCCAAGACCAAGCACGGCAGCGACAAGCTGGCCACGTTCCTGGAGAAGTCCGGCATCAAGACCGCCGCCATCCACGGCAACAAGAGCCAG
>DJAN01000026.1:0-415 GCA_002429615.1 Lysobacteraceae bacterium UBA6001 | reverse complement strand
GCATCGACATCGACCAGCTGCCGCGCGTCATCAACTATGACCTGCCGATGGTGGCCGAGGACTACGTGCACCGCATCGGCCGTACCGGCCGCAACGGCGCCAGCGGCGAGGCGATCTCGCTGGTCGCACAGGAAGACGCCAAGTACCTGCGCCAGATCGTGCGCCTGCTCAACCGCGACATGGATATCCGCGACGTGCCGGGCTTCGAGCCGCAGGTGCCGATCCGCTGGGGCAACAGCGCGCCGGGCAAGGCCGAGCAGCCCGCCGGCCAGCGTCCGCCGCGCAAGCACCAGGGCGCGCGTCGCCCGCACGCCGATGGCGGCCGTCCGCAGACCCATGCCCATGCCGGTGCCAAGCAGCCGGGCGGCGCCAAGCCGCAGCCGGGTCGTCGGCGTCGCGGTGGTGGCAATGGCGG
>DJAN01000157.1:10793-11259 GCA_002429615.1 Lysobacteraceae bacterium UBA6001 | reverse complement strand
CCCCGCCGCACCCGCCCCCGCCGCTGAAGGCGGCGCCGGCGAGCCGCGCGAAGGTGGCCAGCCGCGCGCGCAGCACCAGAACAATCAGAACCACCAGAACCAGAACAACCAGCAGGGCCAGGGCGGCAACCGCCGCGACCGGTTCCGCAACCGTCGCGACCGCCAGCGCGAGCGCTACGAGAACGGCGGCATGCCGAACGACGGCGGCGGCGAGAACCAGAACCAGCCCCCGCGCCCGGCGCCGAACGTGCCGGAAGGCTTCCCGATCTACTCGCTGAGCGATCTCAAGCAGATGCCGGCGCAGAAGCTGCTGGACATCGCCGAGCAGCTGAACATCCACGACGGCGTGGCCCGCGCGCGCAAGCAGGACGTGATCTTCGCGCTGCTGAAGGTGCTGACCCGCCATGGCGACGGCGTGGCCGCCGACGGCGTGCTGGAAATCCTGCCGGACGGCTTCGGCTTCCTG
>DJAN01000157.1:0-10611 GCA_002429615.1 Lysobacteraceae bacterium UBA6001 | reverse complement strand
CCGGACGGCTTCGGCTTCCTGCGCGCCGCCGAGGCCAGCTACCTGGCCGGCCCGGACGACACCTACATCTCGCCCAGCCAGATCCGCCGCTTCAACCTGCGCACCGGCGACTACCTCTCGGGGCGCATCCGCTTCCCGAAGGATGGCGAGCGCTACTTCGCGCTGTCCACGATCGACACGATCAACGGCGAGCCGCTGGAAGCGTCGAAGAACAAGGTGCTGTTCGAGAACCTGACCCCGCTGTTCCCGCGCAAGCGCTTCACCCTGGAGCGCGGCAACGGCTCCTCGGAAGACATCGCCGGCCGCATCCTTGACCTGATGGCCCCGCAGGGCAAGGGCCAGCGTGCGCTGATCGTTTCGCCGCCGAAAGCCGGCAAGACGATGATGATGCAGCAGATCGCCACCGCGATCACCACCAACCACCCCGATGTGCACATGATCGTGCTGCTCATCGACGAACGTCCGGAAGAAGTGACCGAAATGCAGCGCACCGTGCGCGGCGAGGTCATCAGCTCGACGTTCGACGAGCCGGCCGCGCGCCACGTGCAGGTCGCCGAAATGGTGATCGAGCGCGCCAAGCGCCTGGTCGAGCACAAGAAGGACGTGGTGATCCTGCTCGACTCGATCACCCGCCTGGCGCGTGCCTACAACAACGTCGTGCCCAGCTCCGGCAAGGTGCTGACCGGCGGCGTGGACGCCAACGCGCTGCACCGCCCGAAGCGTTTCTTCGGTGCGGCACGCAACGTCGAGGAAGGCGGTTCGCTGACCATCATCGCCACCGCGCTGGTCGAGACCGGCTCGAAGATGGACGAGGTGATCTACGAAGAGTTCAAGGGCACCGGCAACAGCGAAGTGCATCTGAACCGCCGTATCACCGAGAAGCGCGTCTACCCGGCCATCGACATCAACCGCTCGGGCACCCGCCGCGAGGACCTGCTGATCGAGCCGGAACTGCTGCAGAAGATCTGGATCCTGCGCAAGCTGCTGCACCCGATGGACGAAATCGCCGCGATGGAATTCCTGCTCGACAAGATGAAGAGCACGAAGTCCAACGACGAGTTCTTCAACTCGATGAAGCGCTGAGTCTCCAGGACGCCGCAAACAGAACGCCCCGCTTTCGCGGGGCGTTTTTTATCGTGCGGCCGGAAGCTCAGCCGCCCTGCAACGGCGTCAACAGCTTCGGCGCGTTGCTGTCGGCCATGTAGACGCCGCCATCGACCAGGGTGTCGGGCGAGAAGTCGGCCGAGTTGTGCGCATCGCGCCACGGCACCGCCTGGCGCGGACCCGGGATGTAGCTGACCCACTTGCCATAGGTCTGCCCTTCGGCCGGATCGCGGTTGAGCGAATAGCTGACCGGAACGCGCACGCTCCAGAACGGCTGCGACGCGGCTTCGCCTTCGGTGGGCACGCGGAAGGTCCAGCGTTTGGAGGCAAGGACGGCAGCATCGGTGAGCAGCTTGAGGAACTGGGCCATCTCGCCTTCGCTGGCGATCACGCGCAGGTTGACCTGCTCGGCCACCACGTCCTCGGCACGACCATCGCGCCCCACCTTCACCACCAGGTAGACGGTGCCCGCGGCACCGGAGCGGTAGGCGTCGCTCGGATACTTCGGCGGATCCAGTTTCACCGCGGCCACCGACTGCATGTCCTTGGCGTCATAGCGATCGAAGCTCACGCCGCGCAGCGTGATCTGGTAATGGTCCTCGTCGAGCTTCTTGGCCACCACGCGCAGGCGCATCGGCGCGATCGCGCGCACCGCCTGTCCGTTCTGCTGGATCGGCTGGAATTTCCACTGCAGCGCATTGTCGCGCACCATCTTGACCACACCGCTGGGCAGCTGGTCTTCCTTCTCGATATCCAGGCGCGATACCGAGCCGTCGGTCTCGATGTAGACCTCGCCCGCCACCACCAGGCTGGACTCGATCTGCTTGCGCACGCTGCTGGGACCGCTCCCCGGGGCCGCCAACACCAGTGACGGGACGAACCCGCCGCCCAGTGCCACGGCCAGCGTCAGCACACGAAATCCTTTCATCATCACCACACTCCTTGGGTTGCTGTGATCCGATTACACCGCTGGCCCTGCCCTGGTGCAAATGCTCACGCCAAGCGCAGGCGATCCGCGTAGGGCGGCGTATCCGGATAGTCATCTTCACGCAAACGCGCCTGCAGGTCGCGCCACCAGCGTGGATCGAACAGCTCGCCGTGGTGTGTCCGCACCGCTTCCAGCATCTGCGCCGGCAAGCCCATGAACAACGGGAAGCGCTCGGGAAACACATCGTGCGGGCCGACATGGAACCATGGCTCGGCGGCCATCTGTTCCTCATAAGTGGTCGGCTGCGGCCAGTCACGGAATTCGCAGTCGGTGATCAGGCACAGCTCGTCGTAGTCGTAAAACACGGCGCGCTGGTGGCGGGTGATGCCGAAGTTCTTCAGCAGCATGTCGCCGGGAAAGATGTTGTTGCGCGCCATGTCCTTGATCGCCTGCGCGTAGTCCAGCGCGGCGGCGCGCGCCGGCTCGGGCAGCTGTTCGCGCAGGTAGAGATTGAGCGGACGCAGCCGGCGCTGGATGTAGCACAGGTCGAAGATCAGGTCTTCGCCCTCCTCGCTGACGCTGAGCGCGCAGGTCTCGCGCAGCTCGCGCAGCAGCGGCTCGGCGAAGCGCTCGCGCGGAAAGCGCAGGAAGCGGTACGGCTGCGCATCGAGCAGGCGACCGATGCGGTCGAGCTGGAACACCAGCTCGTACTTCCCCTCCACTTCGGTGCGGCTCATCTTCTTCGGATATGCGAAGCGATCGCGGATCAGCTTGAACACCAGCGGGTAGCTGGGCAGGGTGAATACCGCCATCACCATGCCCGGCGTGCCCTCGGCCTGTACCAGCTGCTCGTGCGGATGGGCCTGGAAGTGCCGGAAGAAGGTGCGATAGCGCTCGGTCTTGCCCTGCTTGGCGCGGCCGACCATGGTGTACAGCTCGTCGATCGGCTTGTGCGTGAGCAGGCTGCGCAGGAACACCACGGCATCGCCCACGGTGGGCAGGTCGGCCTGGAAGTAGCTGCGCGAATTGCTGAACAGCTGCGCCACGTCGCTGCGCCGGGTCAGCACCGCCTCGGCACGCAGGCCAGCGTCGTCATTGACCAGCGCGATCACGCACGGCGAGAAGCGATGTTCACCGAACACGCGTCCGATCAGATAAGCCCTTCGCTCGCGATAGAACACCGTATCCAGCAGCTCGATGCCGCGCACCGGGTGTTCGCCCCAATGCGCCAGGTCGTCGTGCAGGCGGATCGCGATCGCCGCCGCGCAGCGCGTGCGGTGGGCGTAGGGCACGGCGAACGGATAGTCGCCGAGCACGCGCATCAGCACCTCGGTCAGCCGCCCCGGCGATACCGCGTAACTGTGATGCGCCACCGGATGAGTGATGGCATCGGTCGGTTCGATGTCGAGCGCGACGAACTCGATCAGCGGATCCACGCCCTGGGTGCGGAAGTAGCGCCGGGTCAGGGTGTTGTAGAAGGTCTTGTACAGCTCCTGGTCGATGAGCCCGACCAGCTGCGCCGCATAGTGCTCGCGCGCCCGGATCCATAGCGTGCGGTCGTGCGCCTGCCCCATCAGCACCGCGCGCAGGCGCAGCATGCATTCGCCGATGCACTGGTCGTACAGCGCGATACGCGCGACCGCATCCTCGCGCGCCGCGCTCCAGTCACGGCTTTCGAAGCGCCGCTTGGCACGCGCGGTGATTTCCGCGAAACGCGCGTGATAGTCCTCGAAGGCGTCGAAGATCGCCCGGCCGATGGCCTCGGCACGGCGTTCGGACTGCGGCGGATGCAGCGCGGTGGACATGCCGGCAGTGTACTCAGCGTCGGCGCGCGGCGGGGCGCGCCGGCTTCGCGCGCGGCGGGGCCAGCGCCTTTTCGGTGTCACGCACGTGCGCGGCGGCCTGCGCCAGCAGCCAGCTGCGGAAGGCGGTGAAGCCGCGATGGTTGGCCGAGCGTGGCGGATGCACGAGATAGTGCGAATACGGCGTCTTGAGCCGGTGCGCGGACAACGGCACCAGTTGGCCGGAATCGATCAGCAGCCGCGCGCGCGTGACCCGGCCCAGCGCGACGCCCACGCCATCCAGCGCCGCGCGGTGGTGCGATTCGGAATCGTCGAGAAACGCGACATAGCGGCTCGGCGGCTTCTCGTCAGCCAGCGCGAACCAGCGGTCCCACTGGCCGTCCGGGTCGCCCAGCAGCGGCCATTGCGACAGCGGCGTGGCCGCCACGCCGCCCATGCGCGCCACCAGCGCCGGGCTGGCCATCGGCACCAGCCACTCATCGAACAGCGGCTCGGCCACCACACCGGGCCAATGCCCATGCCCGACCCGCATCGCCGCATCGACCTGCTGCTCACGCTCGAAGTCCACCACGCGCTCACTGGAGAGCAGGCTGACCTCGACCTTGGGATGCGCGGCGAAGAACTGCCCCAGGCGCGGCACCAGCCATGCCGAGGCCATCGACGGGGTGAGGCTCAAGGTCAGCACGTCATCGCGACGGGCAGCGAACGGCTGCACTTCGCGGGCGATGGCATCCAGGTGCGGCGCGATGCGTTCCAGCAGGCGCTGCCCTTCCGGCGTCGGCACCACGCCGCGCGGATGCCGGTGCAGCAACGGATAGCCCAGCCGCTCCTCCAGCGCGCGCATCTGGTGGCTGAGTGCGCTGACGGTCAGATGCATCGCTTCCGCCGCACGCGACAGGTTACCCAGCCGCGCGGCGGTGACGAATCCCTGCAGGGCGTGCAACGGCGGTCTGGACATGACTCCGGGCCTTGAGCGGAATTCAAACCTGGCTTGCGAAACGTTCGCTTTTCGCGGCACCAGATTGCGCTCAACCTCCATCCCACTCAAGTGGAGGCACGGACATGCGCATCTTCAACGACCTGTTGTTCCACCATGGCTTCGTCACCAACGAGGAACTCGCCCGCAAGTTGGCCCCGGGCGATGCCTTCGCACCGCCGGCGCAGGCCGCTGGCGCCACCCACCCGCACAAGCATCCGCGCGCACAGGTGCGCGCGCGGCAGGCCCGGCTGGTGCGGGTGCTGACGGCGTTGTCGCCGTTCCGGTAAGTGGCGGGGCGCGGCGAGTGCCGCGCCCGCGACGGCCTCAGATGGCCAGGGTGCTTTCGACTTCCAGCACCTTGCGCCGGGCCAGGGCGAGATTGGACTTGTTGCGGTCCAGCACCACGTAGAAGAACAGCCCCTTGCGGTTACCGACCGGACGCATGATGTGATACGCGCGGCCCAGCGAGATCAGGATGTCCTCGATGGTGTCGTTGAGGTTGAGCGATGCGGCCGTCTTCATCTTGGCGCGGATCACTTCGGTGTTGCCGGCCGCCGCCACTTCCATGTCGACGCCGCTGCCGGCCTCGCCCAGCAGCATGCCGCTTTCGTAGTCGACCAGGGCGACGGCCTGTGCGCCGTCGATGGTCATCAGTTCGTTGAGCGAATCCTTCAGTCCCGCCATGGTGTTCCCCTAGATAAGTTGAAAGAGCCTGTGATCTGCCCCGGCGTCCAGGCCCTCAACCGCCGAGTCCGGCCAGAATCTTCTGGCCACATTCCTTCGCGCTCCACAGCACGTTGCCGATGACGCTGCGGGTGTCGCAGGCCGCCATCAGCAGCAGGGGCGCGCCGGGGGCGGGCAGCGCAAGCATCAGCACCTTGCCCTCGCCCGCCTCCAGCATCAGCACTTCAAGATCACCCAGCGCCAGTTCGCGCCCGACCGCGGCGGCCAACGCGAGCATCGCGCTGGTCATCGCCGCCAGGCGTTCGCCGCTGGCCGTGGCCGGCGCCTGTACCAGCGCGAAGCCGTCCACCGTGGCCAGCACCGCGGTACGCACGCCGTCGACCGCATCGACAAAGCCGCGCAGCTGCGCATCGATCCGGGCCTGCTGGGTCGGCGCCAGCGCGGCGCCCTGTCGTCCGTCAGCCATGCGCTTCCACCCAGCCGTGTGCTTCGATCTCACCCATCAGGGCATCCATCAACCAGAGCACCTGCTCGCGGTCGCGCGCATCCATCGGCACCACCGGCAGCGCACGCAGACGCGTCGCAATAGCGTCGGCGCAGCGGTCCAGGTCCAGGTCGGCGGCCAGGTCCGGCTTGGACAGCCCGACCACCGCCGGCAGGTTCGGCGCATGCGTGCGCAGGGTGTAGAGATGGCCCACGAGCGCCTCCACCGGGTCCGGCAGGCTCGCATCGGCGAGCAGCACCGCGCCGCTGGCGCCCTGCAGCAGGATCGGCCAGATGAAGCCGAAGCGCTGCTGGCCGGGCGTGCCATACAGACGCAGGCGATCGCCATTGGGCAGGGCGACATCGGCATAGTCCATCGCCACCGTGGTGGCGGCCTTGCCAAGATCGACATCGGTATTGGCCACGTCGGTATCGATCACGATGCCGTCGGCAATCGCGCGCACCAGCGTGGACTTGCCCGAACCGGCAGAGCCGAGCACGACGATCTTGTGCTCGCGCATGCTCAATGCCTCGCCTGGCGCAGGCTGCGCCACATGCGGGCCAGCATCGTCGAACCGCCGTCGCGTGAGGGCGGCGGCGGGGTGACGGGGGTATCCAGCGGCTGCAGGCTGGCGTAGCCGCACAGGTAGGCCGAATGCACGAAATGCCGGACCAGTTCGCTGTCCAGGTCGAGCATGCCGGCGCAGTCGCGCACGCTGGCCGGGCGCTTGAGCAGCAGCGAGCACAGGCGGAAGCCTTCCGGCTGGCGGGCGATCACCCGGAAATCGGGCCAGCGCGACAACCGCACCACCGCACCGCCCGCGAGCTTGGCATCGAGGTCGCGCCAATGATCGCCATGCTGACCGGCCTGCCACAGCAGCGGACGCAGCGGCAGGCGCGGCACATTTTCCGGTGCCGGCGGTGCGGGAATCTCCAGGCGCGCTTCGTCCAGGCCCGTGCCCAGCCATGCGGGCAGTTCGCGGGCATCGGTGGCGCCGGGCGCGGCGACGGTGTCGGCATTGAAATCCAGCAGCAGGTCCTGGCCGTTGCCGAGCACCAGCCGCGTGCGGCCCTGGCGGTCGCGCAGGCGCCGGCGCAGCTCGCGCGTCACCGGCTTGGCGCCGCGCGCGAGGCATTCGCTGTCACCCTGCAACGCCATGGCTGGCGAGGCGGTGGCGATATCGCACAGCACGCGCTCGATCTGCCGGTCCTCAAGCGCGATGCCTTCGCGCGCGTGGCCATCGACGAGGCCGCCATCCTCATGCTCGATCCAGAACGGCATGCCCGGGCGTTGCAGCGCCATGCGCAACGCAGCGTGGCGCAGGCCCGGTGTGTCGCGGACCACGAGCAGATCGCATTCGTCCAGCCCACGGCAGCTGCTCAACCGCCCTTCGGGCAGTCCCGCCAACCGCTGCAAACGTTCCAGCAACGCGCGCTCGGCGCGCACGTCCGCTCCCACGACCAGTACTCTGGCCATGTGCCCGCCCCCTGTCGTGATGAATCGCTCAGACTTAGCGAGAGGCTACGGCACGGCCGCACGCACCAAGAGTGATCGATTGCACATCACCCGGCTTCTTGCCGGAATTGCATATGGATTGCGGGCGCACAAAAGAAAACGCCCCGTGTCCAAGGACACGAGGCGTTTCCTGCAGCGTCGGCGTGGAGTACGCCAACATCACTCAGCCCTTCAACGTCGCCAGCGCGTCGTTGAAAGTCTGGCTCGGACGCATCGCCGCGGCGACCTTGCCCAGGTCCGGGCGGTAGTAGCCGCCGATATCCACCGGCTTGCCCTGCGCACCGTTGAGCTCGCCGACGATCGTCTGCTCACGCTCGGCCAGCAGCTTGGCCAGCGGCGCGAACTTGGCCTGCAGCGCCGCATCCTCGCCCTGCGCCGCCAGCGCCTGCGCCCAGTACAGGGCCAGGTAGAAGTGGCTGCCGCGGTTGTCGATCTCGCCGACCTTGCGCGCCGGCGACTTGTTGTTGTCGAGGATCTGGCCGTTGGCCGCGTCCAGCGCCTTGGCCAGCACCTTGGCCGCGGCGTTGTCGTAGCGGTTGCCCAGGTGTTCCAGCGACGCGGCCAGCGCCAGGAATTCACCCAGCGAATCCCAGCGCAGGTAGTCCTCTTCGGTGAACTGCTGCACGTGCTTCGGCGCCGAACCGCCCGCACCGGTTTCGAACAGGCCACCACCGGCCATCAGCGGCACGATGGACAGCATCTTGGCGCTGGTGCCCAGCTCCATGATCGGGAACAGGTCGGTGAGGTAGTCACGCAGCACGTTGCCGGTGACCGAGATGGTGTCCTGGCCCTTGCGGATGCGCTCCAGCGACACCTTCGTCGCCTCCACCGGCGGCAGGATGCGGATGTCCAGGCCGTGGGTGTCGTGGTCCTTGAGGTAGCGCTCGACCTTGGCGATGACCTGCGCGTCATGCGCGCGCGCCTTGTCCAGCCAGAACACCGCCGGGGTGGCGCTCAGGCGCGCACGCTCGACCGCCAGCTTGACCCAGTCCTGGATCGGCGCGTCCTTGGTCTGGCACATGCGCCAGATGTCGCCGGCCTCGACCGCATGCGCGAACACCACGTTGCCCTGCGCATCGGTCACCTGCACGGTGCCGGCGGCGGGGATGATGAAGGTCTTGTCGTGCGAGCCGTACTCCTCGGCCTTCTGCGCCATCAGGCCGACGTTCGGCACGCTGCCCATGGTCGACGGATCGAACGCGCCATGCGCCTTGCAGTCCTCGATGACCACCTGGTACACGCCGGCATAGCAGCGGTCCGGGATCACCGCCTTGGTGTCCTGCAGCTTGCCTTCGGCATTCCACATCTGGCCGGAGTCGCGGATCATCGCCGGCATCGAGGCGTCGACGATCACGTCGCTCGGCACGTGCAGGTTGGTGATGCCCTTGTCCGAATTGACCATCGCCACGCCCGGACGCTGCGCATACTCGGCGGCGATGTCGGCCTTGATCTGTTCCTGCTGCGCGGCCGGCAGGCTGCCGATGCGCGCGTACAGGTCGCCGATGCCGTTGTTCGCGTCGAAGCCGACCGACTTCAGCGCCTCGGCGTGCTTGGCCAGCACGTCGCGGTAGAACTCGCCGACGACGATGCCGAACATCACCGGATCGGAGACCTTCATCATGGTCGCCTTCAGGTGCAGCGAGAACAGCACGCCCTTGGACTTGGCATCGGCAATCTGCGCGTCGATGAAGCTGGCCAGCGCCTTGCGGCTCATCAGCGCGGCATCGACGATCTCGCCCGCCTTCACCGCCACCTTGTCCTTCAGCACGGTGGTCTGCCCGTCCTGGCCGACCAGCGCGATCTTCAGCGCGCCGGCGTCGGCCACGGTGGCCGACTTCTCGCTGCCGAAGAAGTCACCTTCTTCCATGTGCGAGACGTGCGACTTCGATTCGCTGCTCCACTTGCCCATGCGATGCGGATGCTTGCGCGCGTAGTTCTTCACCGACAGCGGCGCGCGACGGTCCGAATTGCCCTCGCGCAGCACCGGGTTCACCGCGCTGCCCTTGACGCGGTCATAGCGCGCCTTGATGTCGCGCTCCTTGTCGTCCTTCGGCACGTCCGGGTATTCCGGCAGCTTGAAGCCCTGCGCCTGCAGCTCCTTGATCGCCGCCAGCAGCTGCGGCACCGAGGCGCTGATGTTCGGCAGCTTGATGATGTTGGCTTCCGGCGTGGTCGCCAGTTCGCCCAGCTCGGCCAGGTCGTCGGCGGTCTGGTGCGCGGCGTCGAGGAAGTCGGGGAACTGCGAGAGGATGCGCGCGGCCAGCGAAATGTCGCGCGTTTCCACCACGATGCCGGCGGTGTCGGTGTAGGCGTCGATGATCGGCAGCAGGGACTGGGTCGCCAGGTACGGCGCCTCGTCCGTGAGGGTGTAGAGGATCTTCGGGGTATTCGACATGATCAGCGTGACTCGGTTCTGCTTCGGGAGGGGACACCGGGGCCGGACGCAGGCAGGCGCGCCGCATTGCCATCCGCTGCGCGCTCATGCCGGAAAGACGACGTCGGGAATCGCCGGGCAATTGGCGCATTGTCGCCGTTTGCCGCCCCCCGGGCAAAGCCGGGCGGTGCGGGTCACTGTGTCCCAGGCCGCAGCGGGCGCGGGAAACACCGATACGCAAGCGCACGGTGTGCGGGCAGGCGCGATTGTTTCCGTGCGAACCATCGCCACAAATAAAAAGAGGCGCAGCTTGCGCTGCGCCCCACATGCACTGTCCCGCCGGGAGAGAGTCGGCGGGAGCGCTTGCTCCGCTTACTTCACTTCGAACTCCTGCGGCATTCCAGCCGCTTGTCCGTCGACGCTGACCTGGGCGGTGTACTTGCCGGCCGGCCAGCCGTTGGCGTTGGTGAACTCGACATTGGTGGTTTCCGCACCCGTGGTATTGAGCGTGGTGCTCTGCTCACCGGCGACCTGGCCATCCTGGAAGGTCAGCTTGACCCCGAGGTTGGTGCCGCTGGCGGTGCCCTCGGTTTTCACCGAGACCACGATCTTGTCCTTGCTGCCCAGCGTGGCGACCGGCGCGACGCTCTTGTCGGCGGCGGCCATGTTGCCCACGGTGACGCTGCTGACGGTGACCGCGGCCACCAGCGCGGCAGCCGGCGGCGGTGCGGGCGCGGCGGC
>DJAN01000046.1 GCA_002429615.1 Lysobacteraceae bacterium UBA6001 | reverse complement strand
CCATCGGCATTGCGCGCGGTGCACCTGCTCGGGCCCGGCCAGCGCCTGTTCGGCGCCACCGCCGCGCGGCCCACGCCGGTGTCTTCCGACAGCGGCGGGGTCATCCTCAAGTCGTTCTCGTCCTGGGACGACTGGGAATACGCCAATGACGAGACCAACAGCAACGCCTACCTCGGCAGCCCCGACCTGCTGCTCGCGCCCGGCGCCTGGGTGCTGGCCGCGCGCCCCGGCGAAGACCTGGGCGATCCCAGCCAGCTCGACGTGCTGCGCGTGGCGCGTACCCGCAGTGGTCCGCGCGGCGCCTACGGCATCGACGCCGAGACCACCCGCGTGGATTTCGGCGATGCCGAGGGGCCGACTGTGTGGCGCGAGGTCACCGCCGGCAAGGAAGGCCGCGCCGCAATCGGCGAACTGCGCCTGACCTGGCTGCATCCGGCGCGGCGCGTGCTGACCCTGGCCGATGCGCCGATCCTGGACGAGGTGTTCGGCGACACGCTGGAACTGGCGCCGCTGCACGAGCAGCTGACCTCCGGGCGCTGGGTGGTGGTGGAAGGCGAACGCAGCGATATCGCCGGCGTCAGCGGCGTGCGTGCCGCCGAGCTGATGATGGTCGCCGGGCTGCGCCATGGGCAGGACCTGGACCTGCCCGGCGACCGCCCACACACCACCCTGCAGCTGGCCACGCCGCTGGCCAATCGCTACCACCGCGCCAGCGTGGTGGTGCGCGGCAATGTGGTCGCCGCCAGCCATGGCGAAAGCCGGCGCGAGGTGCTCGGCGGCAGCGACGCGCGCGTGCCGCTGCAGGCGTTCACGCTGCGCCAGCCACCGCTGACCTTCCGCCCCGCGCCCACCGCGGTGGGTGCCAGCAGCACGCTCAAGGTCTACGTCAACGACGTGGAATGGCACGAGGCCGGCAGCCTGGCACTGCTCGGTCCCGACGACCGCGCCTTCGTCACCCGCGGCGACGGCGACGGTGGTACCACGGTGGTGTTCGGCGATGGCGAGCATGGACTGCGTCCGCCCAGTGGGGTGGAGAACCTGCGCGCCGAATACCGCAACGGCCTGGGCCGGGGCGGCAACGTGCGCGCCGGACAGGTGGCGCTGATGGTCAGCCGTCCGCTCGGGCTCAAGGACGTGGTCAATCCACTGCGTGCCAGCGGCGGCGCGGACCGCGAAGGCGAGCAGCTGATCCGCGAGAACGCGCCGCGTTCGGTGATTGCGCTCGACCGGCTGGTGTCGCTGTCCGACTACGCCGACTTCACCCGCCTGTTCGCCGGCATCGCCAAGGCCGAGGCGCGCCGCCTCGCCGATGCCGGCGGCGAATACGTCTGCGTCAGCTTCGCCGGCGTGGATGACATGCCGATCGACATCGACTCGGACCTGTACCGCAACCTCGCCAGCGCGTTGCGCACGCTGGGCGATCCCGGCCTGCCGGTGCGCCTGATGTGGCGCGAACGCATCGCGCTGCTGCTGCAGGCACGCGTGCGGCTGCTGCCGGATTATCGCTGGGAGCCGGTCGCCACCGCGGTGCGCGCGCGTCTGCTGCAGCGCTTCGGCTTCGATGCGCGGCAGCTGGCGCAGCCGGCGCTGCTGTGCGAAGCGATCGCTGCGATCCAGTCGGTGCCCGGCGTGGACTGGGTGGACGTGGAGACCTTCGGCGGCATCACCGATACCGAAGCCGATCCGGACACCGGCGTGCCACGGCTGGTCAGCCAGGCGCAGATCACCGCGCAGGTGCAGCGCCTGCTGCATGGCGATATCGGCAAGCAGTCGCACGACGGCGTGTTCGCACGCCCGCGACCGGACCGCGTCGACGCGCGGCCGGCGCGCATCGAGGACGGCATCGCGCGGCCGGCGCAGATCGCCTGCTTCATGCCCGACGTCGCCGACACCCTGATCCTCAACCCCTACCCGTGAGCACCGCCATGGACCTTCCCTCGCTGCACACGCCTCCCCGCGAGGATCGGCTGTACCGGCTGCTGCCGGCGATCCATCGCACCCGCGACGCCGCCCAGGGCTATCCGCTGCAGGCGCTGCTGCGGGTGATCGCCGAGCAGATGAACCTGGTCGAGGACGACATCGCGCGGCTCTACGACAACTGGTTCATCGAGACCGCCGACGACTGGGCGGTGCCCTACATCGCCGAACTGCTCGGCTACCAGCCGGTGGAAGCGCCACTGGCCGCCGGGCATGGCGGCGATGCGCTGGAACGGGTGCGGGTGCCGCGCCGCGAAGTCGCGCACCTGATCGCGCAGCGCCGCCGCAAGGGCACGCTGTCGCTGCTGGAGGATCTCGCCTTCGACGTCGCCGGCTGGCCGGCGCGCGCGGTCGAATACTTCCGCCTGCTCGACCGCGCGCAGCACCTCAATCACCTGCACGGCGAGCGCCTCGGCAGCGCCGACCTGCGCGCGATGGCGGCGCTGGACCGCTGCGATACGCCGTTCGACACCCTCGCCCACAGCGTGGACCTGCGCCGCATCGGCTCGGCGCGCACGCGCGGCCGCTACAACATTCCCAGCGTCGGCGTGCACGTGTGGCGCATGCGCAGCTTCCCGGTGACGCGCACGCCGGCGTACTGCGTAGAGGAAGCCGGCGCGCACTGCTACACCTTCAGCGTGCTGGGCCAGGATGCGCCGCTGTATCGCCAGCCGCGCCCCGAGCCGGACGCCTATCACCTGGCCGGGGAAGAGAACCTGCCGTTGCCGCTGCGCCGCCGCGCCCTGCGCGATGCGCTGGCCAGCGAATACGGCGCGCAGGCCAGCCTGGCGGTATGGGCCGAGCAGTGGGCCGGCCAGGACGGCAGCGAACCGGTGCCGGCAAGCGCGATCGTGGTCGCCGATCTCAGCGGCTGGCGCTATCGCCCCGCGCGCGGGCAGATTGCCATCGACCCGGAACTGGGCCGGCTGATGTTTCCGCCCGACCAGGTGCCGAAGAAGGGCGTGCGGGTGCGCTATCACTACGGCTTCGCCGCCGACCTGGGCGGCGGCGAATATCCGCGCCCGGCGGTGCTGCCGGCCGCGCCGTATCGCGTGTATCGCGTCGGCCAGGGCGGCAGCGCGGCGCTGGCCCGCATCGGCGATGCGCTGCGGCAGTGGGCCGACGAGGCGCCCGCGCACGCGGTGATCGAACTGGTGCACAGCGGCGTATGGGTCGAGCCGGTGCATGTGCGCCTGCGCCCCGGGCAGTCGTTGACGCTGCGCGCCGCCGATGGCGCGCGTCCGGTGATCCGGCTGATCGACTGGCAGACCGACCTGCCCGATGCGCTGGGGGTGGAGATGGATGTCGGCAGCCGCTTCGCGCTCGACGGCATCCTGCTCGCCGGGCGCCCGATGCAGGTCAGCGCACCGCATGATCCGCAGGCCTACGCGGAAGACGCCGCGCGCACGCCGGCCTGCGGCGCGGAGCTGGCGATCCGCCACTGCACGCTGGTGCCGGGCTGGGGCATCGGCTGCGACTGCGGGCCCGAACGCCCGTCCGAGCCGAGCCTGGAGCTGCTGGGGGTGCAGGCCAAGGTGCGGATCAGCCATAGCATCGTCGGCTCGATCCAGGTGCGCCAGGACGAGGTGGCCAGCGATCCGATCGCGCTGGTCATCGAGGACAGCATCGTCGACGCCGCCGGCAGCGGCGATGCGATCGGCGCGGTCGATGGCGGCGTGGCGCACGTCCAGTTGACCGTGCGCGACAGCACCGTGTTCGGCGCGGTCGAGGTGCATGCGGTGGCACTGGCCGAGAACAGCCTGTTCGACGCCTGCCTCAACGTGGTGCGGCGCCAGCTCGGCTGCATGCGCTACTGCCACGTTCCCTGCCATTGCCGCACGCCGCGGCGCTACCGCTGCCAGCCGGACGAGGTGATCGCGGCGGTGCGCGCGCGCCGATTGCCGGCGGTCAGCGAACAGCTGCTGGGCGCTGCCGAGCGGCAACGGGTGCGTCCGCGGTTCCAGTCGCGCCACTACGGCCTGCCCGGCTATGCCCGGCTCACCGCGGACAGCGCGCTGGAAATCCGCCGCGGCGCCGACGACGGCGCCGAGATGGGCGTCTATCACGACCTGTACGAAGCCCAGCGCGAGGCCAACCTGCGCGCCCGGCTTGACCAGCACACCCCGGCCGGCATGACGGTCGGGCTCCTCTTCGCCGACTGACCAAAGGACTCCTCCCATGAAAGGCGACTTCTCGCGGGTGAGCTTCGATCCCCGCCACCATTTCAGCCAGGTGCTGCTGCAACAGGGGCGCGTGACGCTGGATGCCGATCCCAACGAACAGGGGGCGATCCTCCTGCACTACCTGCGCACGATGGCGCTGGACCTGTTCGGCCCCTATGCCGCGCCGGCGATGGCGCCGGGCTTCGCGCTGTCCCTGGCCGAAGGCAACGGCGGCCTGGCGCTGCACATCGACGCCGGCCGTTACTACGTGCAGGGCGTGCTGTGCGAAAGCGAGGGCTGCGATTACCTCGACCAGCCGCACTTCATCCCGGCCGACGGCAAGGACGGCGAGGAGGATCCGCTGCGGCGCTGGCTCGGCGCGACCAACCGCGATGGCGCGCGCTTCTGGGTCTACCTGAAGGTGTGGGAGCGCCACGTCACCAGCGTGGAGATGCCGCACCTGCGCGAGGTGGCGCTGGGCGGGCCGGATACCTGCAGCCGCAGCCAGGTGGTGTGGCAGGTGCGCGCGCTCGACGTGGCGGGGATCGACAAGACGCTGCAGGGCCAGCTCGAAGCGCTGAAGAAGGCGTTGGCGCAGACGATCGACAAGGCGGAGATGGCGCGTCTTCAGGCGCGGATGGACGAACTGCAGGCCGACCTGTCGCTGCTGCACGAGACCCCGGACCGCGCCTGCGCGGTGCCGCTGCGGGTGTTCGATCGCGAGCCGCCGCTGATGAACCTGCGCCTGCAGCCACCGGAGCGGCTGGACGATCCGTGCATCACCGATCCGGAGCTGGCGTATCGCGGTGCCGAGAATCATCTGTATCGCATCGAGATTCATCGCGGCAGCGGCGAAGGCGCACCGAGCTTCAAGTGGTCGCGCGACAACGGCAGCGTGGTCACGCGCTGGGTGTCGGGCGGCGGCAAGCGGCTGCGGGTGGCGAACACGCGCGGCTTCGTGGATGCGCAGTGGGTGGAGCTGAGCGACGAGCAGGATGACCTGCTCGGGCGCCCGGGCAGCCTGTGCCGGCTGGCCAGCGTGGAAGGTGACGAACTGGTGCTGGCGACGGAGGCGCCGCGCACGCGGGGCGCGACCAGCAAGGTGCGGCGCTGGGACCAGCAGGAGCGCGAGGACGTGCGGCTGGACGCGGGCGCGGTGCCGTTGCGGCCGTCGTCGGGCTTGGCAGAGGACTGGATCGACCTGGAGGACGGGGTGCAGGTGCGCTTCGACCTGACCCGGGAGTACCGCACGGGGGATTACTGGCATGTGGCGGTGCGCACGACCGGCGAGACCAGCTGGGCGCTGGATGCGGACGGGGAACCGGTGGCGCGCGCGCCGCATGGCACGGAGTTTCATTACGCGCCGCTGGGGTTCGTGGGGTTGCTGGAGACGGGGGCACCGGGGGTGAGTACGCCTTGCGGGTGCGTGGTGAAGCCGGCGCGGGTGTGTGGTGCGCAGGTGCTGCAACCGAAGCCGCCGCTGGACAATGTGCGCACGGATGCGGTGGTGGCCGATACCAAGACGGTGACGAAGACGATCCGGAAGAAGAAGGATGGGTGAGGTGGGGTGGGCGGTGGCCGTCTGTCGCGTCCGTTTCCGCTGGTGGCACCTTGTAGGAGCGGCTTCAGCCGCGACTGCCATCTGCCCGCTCACAACTCCGCTCGTCGGGGCTGAAGCCCCTCCTACAGAGGCCCTTTTCTTGTGGGAGCGGCTTCAGCCGCGACTGCCATCTGCCCGCTCACAGCTCCGCTCGTCGGGGCTGAAGCCCCTCCTACAGTGGGCCTTTTCTTGTGGGAGCGGCTTCAGCCGCGACTGCCATCTGCCCGTTCGCGACTCCGCTCGTCGGGGCTGAAGCCCCTCCCACAGAGGGCCTTTTTGTAGGAGCGGCTTCAGCCGCGACTGCCATCTGCCCGTTCGCGACTCCGCTCGTCGGGGCTGAAGCCCCTCCTACAGTGGGTCTTTTTGTAGGAGCGGCTTCAGCCGCGACTGCCATCTGCCCGTTCGCGACTCCGCTCGTCGGGGCTGAAGCCCCTCCCACAGTGGGCCTTTTTGTAGGAGCGGCTTCAGCCGCGACTGCCATCTGCCCGCTCACGACTCCACTCGTCGGGGCTGAAGCCCCTCCTACAAGAACGAGGTCCCCAAACCCACATGCGCCCCCACCCACCGAAGGAAGGGTGCCCTCCACGAAAGGCACCCCACCCCTTGCCTCAGAACTTCCAACCCACCCGCGCATACCAGAAGCCACCAGTGAACCCATACGGCGAATGCACCGGATACTCCGCACCGGCGATGTCCGACCATGGGTTCTTGTCCGGCGTCTCATCGAACAGGTTCTGCGCGCCCACGTTGAAATACAGCCCGTTGGCGAACTTCCAGCCCACCTCCGCATCCACGATCAGCCGCGCATCGCCATAGATCGGCAGGCCACCGTCAGCAGCCGAGATCACCCCGCTGTCCAGGTGATCCTCGTACCACGAGCCGTAATACCCCAGCCGCAGATTCGCATGGAACACCTGGCGCTGGTGGTTGATGCTGAAGAAGCCCTTGGTCTTCGGCAGCGAGTTCTCCAGCTTGTACACCCGCGCCTCGTCCACGAAGTCGGCGTTGTAGCTGTCCACCTCGGTGCGGTTCCAGTTCACCGCCAGCGAATAGGTGGTATCCCCACCCCACTGCGCCACCTGGTAACTCGCGACCAGGTCCACGCCGCTGGTGGTGGTGTCGAACGCATTGCCGAAGTACGTCACCGACGAGATCGACGCCGCCTCCGGGTTGCCCGCCGCCACCAGCGCGGCCCGCTCGGCATCGGTCAGCTCGAAGCTGGTGCTCAGCGCGATGCGGTCCTCCACCTTGATGCGGTAGGCATCCAGCGTCACCAGCCAGTTCTCGCGGTCGAACACGAAGCCCAGCGAGTAGTTCTTCGATTCCTCCGGCGTCAGCGGCTTGGCGCCCTTCAGTTCGGCGATCGGGTTGGTCGGCGGCAGCGTGGCGATATCCACCAGGCCGGTACCGGAGAACACCGTGCTGATCTGGCTGACGTTGGCCTGGCCCGGGGTCGGCGCGCGGAAGCCGGTGCTGATCGCGCCGCGCATCGCGAACGACGGGGTGAAGTCGAAGCGGCCGGTGAGCTTGCCCTTGGTGGTGCTGCCGAAGTCGTCGTAGTCCTCGTGGCGCACCGCGGCGGCCAGCAGCAGCTTGTCGGTGACCTGCCCTTCCAGGTCCAGGTATACCGCCCAGTTCTTGCGATCGAACGTGCCGGCGGTGCGCGGGCTGAAGCCGTTGAAGCCGTTGGAGCCCAGCGCGAAACCCTGGTCGGTCAGCGGGCCGATCGCGGTGGAGGCGGCGTCGCCGGCGATGATCTCGAACTCCTCCTTGCGCCATTCCGCACCGGCACTCAGCCGCAGCGGCTGCACCAGGAAGCTGGTCTCCACGTCCTTGCCGACATCGAAGTTGAAGCCGGTCTCGGTCTGGGTGTTGCCACCGGGATTGAAGCGGAAGCCGTCGGGCTGGTCGGGGCCGAGCGAGGCGTTGACGGTGTTGTAGATGAAGAAGTCGATGTTGTTGCGACCATAGGTGGCGCTCACGTCCCAATGCCAGCCGTCACCCCACAGGCCCTTGACCCCGGCCACCACCGAGCTGTCCTCCAGGTCGCCACCGAAGCGCGGGGTGAAGCCGCCCGGGAACATCGACAGGAAACTGAAACAGTTCGACGGCATCGCGCCGACCGCGGCGCTGACCGTGCTGTACGGCAGCAGGTTGCCGGCGCCGTCGCGCAAGGCGATGGAAGGACAACCACCGGCGCCGGTGAGGTCGCCCACCAGCAGGGTCTGCCCGCCGTCGTTGGAATACACGCCCGAACGCGCGCTCGGATCGCGGTAGTAGAAGCCGCCGTCCACGCGCCGCTTGGCGTAGTTGCCGAACAGGTAGACGTCGACGCTGTCGGTGCTGAGGCCGAGGTTGGCGATGAACTTCAGGTCGTCCTTGACCTTGGGCGAGCCCCAGATCTGTGCGGGGTCGTTGACATCGGGATAGCCGGCGGCCGCATCCGCGGCGGCGTCGGCACGCTGCACGCTGCGCGAGGTGTCGTCGGCCTCGCGCCATTCCGCGGTCAGGGTGGCGAAGCCGCGCGAGGTGAGCGGCAGGCCGACCTGCGCGGAGTACTGGGTGGTGAGGCCGTCGCCGGCATAGTTCTGCCCGGTGAAGACCTCGAACGTGCCGCCGTGGTCGAGGCGTTTGAGGTTGAAGTTGATCACCCCGGCGATGGCGTCGGAGCCGTACTGCGCCGCGGCGCCATCGCGCAGCACTTCGACCTGGTCCAGCGCCAGCGACGGGAACACCGACAGGTCCGGTCCCTGCGCGCCATCGGAAAGCCCGTGGCCGAGGAAGGTGATCACCGCCGAGCGGTGGAAGCGCTTGCCGTTGACCAGCACCAGCGTGTTGTCCGGTGGCAGCCCGCGCAGGTTGGCCGGGCGGATCAGGCTGGCGGCGTCGTCGATGGGAATGGTGCTGACGTTGAACGACGGCACCAGCACGCGCAGCTGGTCGAGCACGTCGGTGGCGCCCTGGTCGCGGAATTCCTCGCCGGTGATGATGTCGATCGGCACCGCGGAAGACGCGACGCTGCGCGGCTGGCCACGACTGCCCAGCACGGAGACGGTTTCAAGGGTGGTCGGTGATCCGCTGCCGGACTGTGGATCGTCCGGCTCGGCCGCGCGGGATTCGGCGGCGGTGCTGGCCAATGCAGCGGCCAGGGCCCAGGTCACGGCTGACGCCAGTTTCGCTTTCGGAACTCGGGAGTACGGAAGTACGTGCTTGCCCATGCGTGCGTCCCCTTGACGATGTGGGTGGTGTGCTTCTGCTGATTGCGCTCCTGATGGGTGTTACGTGCGCCGACATTCCCCTGCATGCCGTGCTGCACTGCACCAATTGGTAACAGGGATTTCATGGGCTGGCAATAAGGGCGTGCTAGCCCGGCGTCAGCGGTACTGGCACAGCCGGCGCCATGCCCCGCGTTGTTCCCGCGCCCCGCCCTTTTTGTAGGAGCGGCTTCAGCCGCGACCGCCATCCCCCAGCCCGCGACGCCCCCGGTCGGGGCTCAAGCCCCTCCCGCAACAAAGCCCCCTACCCGCTGCGCACAGCCATCCAAGCGCCTCGCGCGCTCCGCGCCGTCTACTTCCCCGGCCACAGCCCCCTCCCACCGGAGCCCTCCCCCATGCACTCCCCCGACGATCCCGGTCGTCGTGGCTTTCTTGCCACGTCCGCCGGCCTGGCCGCGGCCCTCGCCGCGTCCTCCCTCGGTTTCGCGCTTCCCGCCGGCGCCCGCAGCGCCGCGTCCTCCCCTTCCCCCTCACCCCACGGAGCCCATTCCATGAGCCACTTCCTCACCGTCAAGGACGGCACGCAAATCTTCTACAAGGACTGGGGCACCGGTCAGCCCATCGTGTTCTCGCACGGCTGGCCGCTCAGCGCCGATGCCTGGGATCCGCAGATGCTGTTCATGGGCCAGCACGGCTATCGCGTCGTCGCCCATGACCGCCGCAGCCACGGCCGCTCCAGCCAGACCTGGGACGGCAACAACATGGACACCTACGCCGACGACCTCGCCGCGGTCATCGAGCACCTCGACCTGAAGGACATCATCCTGGTCGGTCACTCCACCGGTGGCGGCGAGATCGCCCACTACGTCGGCCGCCATGGCACGAAGCGCGTGGCCAAGATGGTGCTGGTCGGCGCGGTGCCGCCGCTGATGCTCAAGACCCCGTCCAACCCGAACGGCACCCCGCTGAGCGTGTTCGACGGCATCCGCGCCGGCACCGCTGGCGACCGCTCGCAGTTCTTCAAGGACCTGAGCAGCCCGTTCTTCGGCGCCAACCGCCCGGGCAACAAGGTCACCGAGGGCATGCGCGATTCGTTCTGGCTGCAGGGCATGGTCGGCGGCGTGAAGGGCCAGTACGACTGCATCCACGAGTTCTCGGAAGTGGACTACACCCCGGACCTGAAGAAGATCGACGTGCCGACCCTGGTGGTGCATGGCGACGCCGACCAGATCGTGCCGATCGACGCCTCCGCACGCCTGTCGGCGAAGATCATCAAGGGCGCCGAGCTGAAGATCTATCCGGGCGCGCCGCACGGGCTCACCGTCACCCACGCCGAGCAGTTCAACCAGGACCTGCTGGCCTTCGCCAAGGCCTGAGTTCCGCGCAAAGCAGAAGGCCGGCATCACTGCCGGCCTCCTTACGCCTTCGCGTGGCGGCTTCAGGCCGCGCGCATCGCCGCGGCATAGCGCGCCGGCGTGCAGCCGGTGGCGCGGCGGAAGCTGCGCACGAAGTGGCTCTGGTCGAAGAAGCACAGCTCGCTGGCGACCTGGCACACCTTGCGCCCGCCTTCGCGCAGCAACCGCTGGGCCTGTTCGATGCGGCGCTGGCGCAGGTATTCCATCGGGCTCAGCCCGGTGTGCGCGCGGAACGTGCGCGCGAAGTGGAAGCGGCTCATGCATGCCGCCGCCGCCAGCTGCTCGACGCAGACCGGCTCGTAAAGATGCTGCTCGATGTAGTCCACCGCGCGGCACACCGCACGCGGCCATTGGCCGGAGGCATCGGCCACATCGTCGACGAAGTACGGCAGGTAGGCGGCCATCGCGCATCTCCAGTAATCGGCGGGCCATCGTCGCCCGCCCGCCACGGGCGCCCTACCCTCCTTGGTGCGGCGGGCCGCCCCCTCTTTCGGGTTAAGACCTTCGGACTAGTCGCGTGGTGGCCGGCGCAGCACGCGCCTGCCGTAGCGCCGCGCATCCAGCGAATACGCGCCCGGTCCGAGCAGCAGCACACTCAACAGCAGCCCCAGCACCACCCAGCCCGCCGGCTCGGGCAGGCGCGCCAGGGTCAGCAGCAGGCCCAGCGAGAGCGCGAACGGCGTCAGCCAACCGCAGGCGAGCAGCACCGCGGCCACCCAGGCCAGGCGCATCGGCCACGGCCCGCCGAACACCAGCCAGGCGCCTTCCGGGTCGAGCAGCATCACCATCGCCGCATCCACGCGCAGCAGCAGCAGGCCCACGCCGGGGCCGCGGTCCGGGAACATTGAGTACAGTCGCTGCATTGCCTCGTCCGCGCGCGCCGCCAACCCCGCCATTAGCCATCGGCGCCACGCATCGCGCATCCCCCGAAAGAGGTGTTGGCAGCTCCCCCGACCCTGCCAGAATGGCGCATGCCCCGAGTCCCCCCCACCCTCGCGAGTAGCCTGCGGTCCGCCGCGCATGCCCTGTGCGTGTTCGCCACGCTGGCGTGCGCCAGCGCCGGCGCGCGCGCCGACAACCGCGACCTGCCCGTGGCCACCGGCATCGCCGGCTACGACCATGTGGCCTGGCCGCTGGAGCGTGGCGCGCCGGGCGACATCTGGGACATCGTGCAGGCCGCCGACGGCGCGCTGTGGCTGGCCACCGGCGCCGGCTTGTACCGCTTCGACGGGCGCGGCTTCACCCGTCAGGATCCGCCGGCCGGCAGCCGCTTCCTGTCCGGCAACATGACCACGCTGCGGCTGGAGCCGGACGGTGCGCTGTGGATCGGCTACTACAACGCTGGCCTGAGCCGGCTGACCCCGGGCCGGCTCGATCACTTCCAGCCGGCGCAGGGCATGCCGACCGCGCTGCTGCCGCGGCTGGGCCGCGATGCCGACGGCCGCCTGTGGGCGGCCAGCGATGGCGGGCTGCGCTGGTTCGACGGCCAGGCCTGGCAGCCGCCGGCGGCGGCGCTGGGCTATCCCGGCGAGCATGCGCAATGGCTGCTGCGCGACCGCCTCGGCACGCTGTGGGTCAGCAACGACGAGGAACTGCTGCGCCTGCCGCACGGCGCGGCACGCTTCGAGCGTACCGGCGTGCCGGTGTCGCGCTTCTCCACCCTGGCCGAAAGTCCGGGCGGCGAACTGTGGCTGGCCGACCGCCAGCTCGGGCTGATGCCGGTCGCCGAGGGCGGCGTGCTGCTACCCGAGGCCGAGCGGCGCGCGCGGCTGCTACCGCAGGTGCGTGCGCGCCGCGTGCTGTTCGCGCGCGACGGCAGCCTGTGGGCCAGCGGCATGCAGGGCAGCGGCGTGTACCACGTCACTTTCGCCGCCGGCGCGCCGCCCCGGCTTGAACACTTCGCGGTCGCGCAGGGCCTGAGTTCGCCATATCCAGCCCCGCTGCTGCAGGACCGCGAAGGCAATATCTGGATCGGCACCAACCTCGGGCTGGACCGCTTCCACGCGCACAGCGTGCATCGCCTGGACACCCTGCCCGCCAACCGCGATCCGCTGCAGACGCTGCTGCGCGATCACGACGGCGCGGTCTACGCGTATGCCGAGGACATGCGGCCGCTGCGGCTGGACCGCGACACCCTCGCTGCGCGCGGCGACACGCCACCGGCATCCGGCGCGCGGATCTGGATGGCGGCGCTCGGTGATATCGCGCTATGGCGCGAGGGCATGCTGGAGGCGCGCCCGCGGCCGGACCTGCCCGACCGCCGCTACCTGCACGCGATGGCCTTCGATGGCGACGCGCGTGCATGGACCTGCTTCGGCGACGACTACATCTACCGTTACGACGGCCACGCCTGGGCGCGCGAGACGCGGCTGCCGGCACAGGCCTGCGCGAGCGTGGTGATCGACGGCAGCGCGGCGCTGTTCGGCTACGCCGATGGCAGCGTGCGCGTGCTCGACGGCGACCGCGTGACCCCCTACGGCCCGGCGCAGGGGCTGGCGGTGGGGCCGGTGACCACGCTGTATCGCGATGCCGCGCGGCTGATCGTGGCCGGCGAGACCGGCGTGGCGGTGCTGGGCGCCGATGGCCGCTTCCACGCGCTGCAGGGACGTGCCGACAACCTGTTCGATGGCGTCAACGGCATCGTGCGCGATGCGCTCGGCCAGTACTGGCTGTATGGCATGCGTGGCCTGCTGCGCGTGGAGCAGGACGATCTGGCGCGCGCGGTGGCGCTGGACGTGCCGCTGCGCTCGGCGCGGCTGTTCGATGCGATCGACGGACTGCCCGGCATCTCACGCCAGGCCAGCCCGGTGCCGACCGCGGTGCTCGGCGCCGACGGCCTGTTGTGGCTGGCCAGCAACCAGGGCCTGGCATGGCTGGATACGCGCCAGTCGCATCGCAATCCGGTGGCGCCGCAGGTCGCGATCGGCGAGATCGCCTATGCCGATACCCAGCGTCCGCTACAGGACGGCCTGGTGCTGCCCAAGCACACCCGGCAGCTGCAGATCGACTATGCCGCCACCAGCCTGGCGCGTCCGGACCGGGTGCGCTACCGCTACCGGTTGCTGGGGCTGGAACAGGACTGGCACGAGGCCGGCGAGCTGACCCGCGCCTCGTACACCAACCTCGGCCCCGGCCGCTATCGCTTCGAGGTCAGCGCCAGCAACGAGGATGGGGTGTGGAGCCTGGCGCCGGCCACGCGCAGCTTCCGCATCGTGCCCGCCTTCACCCAGACCGCGGCGTTCAAGGTGCTGTGCGGGGCGCTGCTGCTGGCGGTGCTGGTGCTGGCCGTGCGTGCGCGTGGCCGCCAGCTCGCCGCCCGCCTGCGCGCGCGCCTGGACGAACGCCACCAGGAACGCGAGCGCATCGCGCGCGAGCTGCATGACACCCTGCTGCAGGGCACCCAGGGCCTGATCCTGCGCCTGCACGCCGCCAGCCAGCGCCTGCCGGCGCACGACCCGCTGCGCGCCGAGCTGGAGACCGCGATGGACCTGGCCGAACAGGCGATGGCCGAAGGCCGCGAGCGCGTGCGTGGCCTGCGCGGGCTGGTGCAGCAGCGCCAGGACCTGGGCACCGCGCTGCTGCAGGTCCGCGATGAAGCCTGCGGCCAGCACTTGCCGGAAGTGCGGCTGCTGGTGGAAGGCAATCCGCGCCCGCTGCTGCCGCATGTGGCCGAGGAGCTGTACATGATCGGCCGCGAAGCGCTGCTCAATGCCTTCCAGCACGCCGCCGCCGAGGCGGTGGAGATCGAGGTCGGCTACGGCCGCCGCCAGTTGCACCTGCGCATCCGCGACGATGGCCGCGGACTCAGCGACGCCGCCGCCGGCGTGCCCGGCCACTGGGGCCTGCGCGGCATGCGCGAGCGTGCCGCGCGCCTGGGTGCCCGCCTGCAGCTGTGGTCGCGCGAAGGCGCCGGCACCGAAGTGCAGGTCAGCCTGTCCGCGGCGCGGGCCTACCGCCGCGCCACGCGTCGCCCGGGTCGCCCCTGGCTGCGCGCGGTTCCGCTTACCGAAGGAGAAACCTGATGTCCGCCTCCCCCGCCTCGATTGGCGTGCTCATCGTGGACGACCACCCACTGCTGCGCGACGGCCTGGCGGCGATGCTCGCCAACCAGCCGGACATGCGCCTGCTTGGCGAAGCCAGCGACGGCGAGGAAGCGGTGGCGCGCTACCGCGAGCTGCGCCCGGACGTGGTGCTGATGGACCTGCAGCTGCCACGGGTGGATGGGGTCGAGGCCACCGCGCGCATCCGGGCGCTGGACCCGCGCGCCCGCGTCATCATCCTCACCACCTACAGCGGCGACGTGCGCGCGGTGCGTGCGCTGCAGGCCGGCGCCAGCGCCTACCTGCTCAAGGACGCGCTGCGGCGCGAACTGGTCGACACGCTGCGCGAGGTCCACCAGGGCCGCCGCCACCAGATGGCCCCGACCATCGCCGGCAGCATCGCCGCGCACGTCGCCGAGGACAAACTCTCGCAACGCGAGACCGAGGTGCTGCTGCATGTCGCCGCCGGTCAGTCGAACAAGCTGATCGGGCTGCAGATGGCGATCTCCGAGCAGACCGTGAAGGCGCATATGAAGAGCATCCTCGGCAAGCTCGGCGCGCGCGACCGCACCCACGCGGTGACCGTGGCGCTGCGGCGCGGGATCATCTCGCTGGACGCATGAGCCCGCACGTCCAGTAGAAATACTGGCGCGCCGAAGGTGTTTTTGCGCATGCCGGCACCGCCGTGGCTGTCCATCCTGTGGCGCAACGCCCGCCGGGAATGCCACGATGATGCGGATAGCCCGCCCCCTGCTGCTGTCCCTGGCCACCTGCCTGCTCGCCGGCTGCGCCACGCTGGGGCCGCAGAGCATCCCGCGTGACCGCCAGGGCTACTCCAGCGCCATCGGCGAATCGTGGAAGGAGCAGACCCTGCTCAACATCGTGCGCCTGCGTTACGCCGACGCGCCGATGTTCCTCGATGTGTCCTCGGTGGTGGCCTCGTATTCGGCCGAAGGCCAGCTCGATGCCGGGGTCAACTTCCCCTCGCAGGGCTCGGCCAATTCAAGCGTCGGCGGCTATGGGCGCTTCACCACCAAGCCGACCATCTCCTACGCGCCGCTCACCGGCGACAAGTTCACCCAGAGCCTGCTGCGGCCGATCCCGCCGGTGTCGGTATTCCAGATGATCCAAGCAGGGTATCCGGCCGACTTCATCCTCGGCGCCACCACCCGCGCGATCAACGGCCGCTACAACCGCTCCGCCGGCATCAACGCGCGCCGTGCCGACCCCGAGTTCATCGAACTGGCCAACGCGTTCCGGCGCATCCAGCAGTCCGAGGGACTGGGCATGCGCATCGAGCAGCGCGAGCATGGCGAGGCCACGCTGCTGTTCTTCCGCGGCGAAGCCAACCCGCAGCTCGCCGCCGATGTCGATACCGTGCGCCGGCTGCTGGGAATCCGCGCGACGCCGGAGTTCAACCTGGTCTATGGCTCGGTCCAGCGTGGCGATACCGAGATCGCGATCCTGACCCGCTCGATGCTGGAGATCCTGATGGACTTCTCCAACTGCATCGACGTGCCCGAAGCGCATATCACCAGCGGCCGCACCTATGCCGGCTATCCGCCCGGCGATGGCGCCAGTGTGCAGCGGCTGGCGACCATCCACAGCGGCGATGCCGCGCCGGACGACGCCTATGCCGCGGTGCGCTATCGCGGCAGCTGGTACTGGATCGACGACCACGACATGGCCTCCAAGCGCGCCTTCGCGTTCATGATGATGTTCTTCTCGCTGGCCGAGACCGGCAAGACCGCGCCACCGCCCGTACTCACCATCGGCGCGGACTGAACCAGGCTCGGTACTTTTACTTAGACAAAACCAGCAAACCCTCGCATGTGCGATCGCGATGCCGGGAACAGACTGCATGCAGCGCGCAGACCACCAGATGTCCAGCACGCCGCCCTGTTCCCTCCCTGCATGAGACCACGCGCATGGCCAGCAAGAAGTTCAACGGCGTCATCAAGCTCGATATCCGCGACTCCAAGGCCGACTGGGCGCCGTTCCTGCCGCCCACCGCACCGGAAGGCGCCCCCAACATCCTGATCGTGCTCTACGACGACACCGGCCAGGCCGCGTGGCAGCCGTATGGCGGCGCGATCAACATGCCGACCCTGCAGAAGCTGGCCGACAACGGGCTGACCTATACGCAGTGGCACACCACCGCGCTGTGCTCGCCCACCCGTTCGTGCTTCCTGACCGGGCGCAACCACCATCTCAATGGCATGTCGGCCATTACTGAGACCGCCAACGGCTTCCCCGGCTGGTCCGGGCGCGTGCCGGAGGAATGCATGTCGGTGGGCCAGGTGCTGCAGGACAACGGCTACAGCACGTTCTGGATCGGCAAGGACCACAACGTGCCGGAGCAGGACATCTGCTCGGGCGGCCCGAAATCGGAGTGGCCGTTGCAGAAGGGATTCGATCGTTACTACGGGTTCCTGGGCGGCGAGACCAACCAGTGGTATCCGGACCTCACCCAGGACAACCTGTTCATCGACCAGCCGTATGGCCCGGAGGACGGCTATCACCTGTCGCGCGACCTGACCGACCAGGCCCTGCAGATGATCCGCGACCAGAAGGCGTCCAATCCGTCCAAGCCCTGGTTCATGTGGTTCTGCCCCGGCGCCAACCATGCGCCGCACCACGCACCCAAGGAATACATCGACAAGTACAAGGGCAAGTTCGACGAGGGTTACGACGCCTACCGCAAGTGGGTGGTGCCGCGCATGATCGAGAAGGGCATGCTGCCCGCGGGCACGCAGGTGCCGGACTTCAACCCGATGCCCGAGGACCAGGCCAATCCGGCTGACTACGTCAAGCCGTGGGACACCCTGAACGCCGACGAGAAGCGCCTGTTCGCGCGCATGGCCGAGGTCTACGCCGGCTTCTCCGAGTACACCGACGCCCAGGTCGGCCGCATCATCGACTACCTGGAAAAGAGCGGCCAGCTCGACAACACCATCGTGTTCTACTGCTCGGACAACGGCGCCTCGGGTGAAGGCAGCCCGACCGGTTCGGTCAACGAGAACAAGTTCTTCAACAACTACCCCGACTCGCTGGAAGAGAACCTCAAGTACATCGACGTGCTGGGGGGACCGGAGACCTATAACCACTATCCGACCGGCTGGGCGGCGGCATTCTCCGCGCCGTACAAGATGTTCAAGCGCTACTCCGAGTACGCCGGCGGCACCTGCTGCCCGATGGTCATCCACTGGCCTAAGGGCATCAAGGCCAAGGGTGAGGTGCGCAACCAGTACCACCACGCGGTGGACATCGTGCCGACCATCCTCGAATCGATCGGCATCCCGATGCCGGACACCTATCGCGGGGTGAAGCAGCACCCGCTGTCCGGGGTGTCGATGAAGTATTCGTTCGACAAGGATGGCCCCACCCAGAAGAAGCGCCAGTACTACGCCATGCTCGGTACCCGCGGCATCTGGGACAGCGGCTGGAAGGCCGCGGCCATCCACGCCCCGCTGACCAGCAAGGGCCACTTCGACAAGGACAAGTGGGAGCTCTATCACGTCGACGAGGACCGCTCCGAATCCAAGGACCTGTCCAGCGAACACCCGGACAAGCTCAAGGCGTTGATCGACGCCTGGTTCGAGGAGGCCGACGCCAACAACGTGCTGCCGCTGGACGACCGCACCGCCGCCGAGGTGCTCGGCACCGAACGCCCCAGCACCGAGGCGCCGCGCGAGCGCTATGTCTACTACCCCGGCACCTCGCCGGTGCCGGAAGGCGTGGCGGTCAACGTGCGCGGCCGTTCCTACAAGATCATCGCCGATGTCGAGATCACCGACGCCAACGCCTCTGGCGTGCTGTTCGCCCACGGCTCGCGCTTCGGCGGCCACAGCCTGTTCATCAAGAACAGGAAGCTCTACTACGTCTACAACTTCCTCGGCATCAAGCCGGAGCAGAAGTTCGTCTCCAAGACCGAGCTCAAGCCGGGCAAGTATTCGCTGGGCATGGAATTCGAGCGTACCGGCGCGGGCGAGCACGGCGAGTCGCTGGGCCACACCAAGCTGTACATCAATGACCAGCTGGAGGCCGAGGGCGACATGAAGACCCAGCTCGGCAAGTTCACCCTCTCCGGCGACGGCCTGTGCATCGGCCGCGACAGCGGCGATGCGGTCAGCGAGGAATACACCACGCCCGGAGAGTTCAAGGGCGGCGAGATCCTCGGCGTGGGCGTGTCGGTGGAGAAGGCCCAGTACCTGGATCTGGAGAAGCTGGCGGCCGCCGCGTTCGCGGCGGACTGAGCAGCATCGGCGGGCCTGGATCCCGGGCCCGCCGCTTCCTTCCCCCCGGCGGAATGCCCGACCATGTCCCCAGATCCGTCCGCGCCCGCGCCCAGCACGCTGTCCACCGACCTGGCGCGCGGCCGCACCCACATGGCCAACGAGCGCACGCACCTGGCCTACCTGCGCACCACGGTGTCGCTGATCGGGTTCGGCATCACCATCAACCGCTTCAGCATGTACCTGGTACAGAACGACCAGGCACCGCAGGGCACCCGCCTGGTGCTGCGCGACGCCGGCAACGCCGGCATCGGCATGGTGCTGCTCGGGTTGGCGCTGCTGGTGTGGTCGATCACCCGCTACTGGCATGTCTCGCGCGACATCGAGCGCGGGGTGATGGTGCCGCGCCACCGCGCCACCACGTTGTTCAGCCTCGGCCTGCTGCTGCTCGGCGGGCTGACCGCGCTATGGCTGTTCCTGGACCACTGAAGCGAGCCTTCAACGCGGATACAGCAGCGTGGCGGTGAAGCGCAGGCCCCAGTCGGGTCCGCCATCGGCCTTCTCCAGGTAACCGCGCACGCCGCCCTGGAAGCTGATCATCTGGCCCCCGATCTTGGTCACCTTCGAATAGCCGATGTTCAACGGCACCGTCCACTGCTTGGCCTTCCAGTCATACGTCGACTCGAGGTTGAAGCTCAGCGTGCGACCGCCAGGGAACGCGCGCGACAGGAACGGCTGCAGGAAGGTGCTGCTGATATCGGCGCGGTGGCTGCCCACGCCACCCACGTCGCTGATGTGGTTGATCAGCGCGCCGTAGGTCCAGGCGTGATCCTGCTTGAGCACCACCAACGTGGGCCCCAGGCCCCAGGTATCGGCGCCGAGGTCGTCGGTGCCGGTGGGCAGCAGGAAGGCCGGGCCGATGCCCCAGATCACGCCGGACGCCGTCGGCTTTTTGGGCGAGAAGAACAGGCTCTGCGTGATGTCGCCGATGCCGGCCTGGTCGGTGCCGGGGATGACGTCCTTCTGGTAGGTCACCGGCAGGATCGTGCGCGAGATCATGTTCCAGTGCTCGGACACCGAGATCGGCACCACCGGCTGGATGTTCAGCGTGTGCTTGTAGCCGTCGTCGCCGTAGGTCTCGTCGTAGTTGTACTGCAGCGGCACGCTGATCAGCGCCGCCACCGGGTTGGACAACGCCTTGGCCAGCGCGTCGGCATCGTGTGCGGGCGCGGCGGCCTGCTGGGCGGCGGCGAGCATCGGCCATGCCAATGGCAGGCAGACGAGCAGGCGCGTGATGGGCTTTGTCATGGCGGTACGTCTCAGCGCGGTGGCAGGCTGGCCGGCGGCTGGGCCAGGCTTTCCTTGAGGTCGAGCATCGGCGTCTGCGGCACGTTGGTCAGGCCGGTGCTGGGCTGGTCGAGGTCGATCACCAGACCCACCGCCAACGCGAACAGCAGCAGCACCAGCGTGGTTTCCTTGCGCTGGCGCGAGCGCTCATAGCCCACCAGCCCGGCGGCCAGCAGGGCGAACAACAGCAGCATGCGCAGGATGCGCGAAGGGATATGCGCCTCGCGCGTGGCGATGCGTTCGGCGGCCAGGTCGATGGCCTCGTTGGTGGTGGTGACCACGAGCGAGGCGCGCGGCGTGTCGCGGAAGCCAGCGATGCCGGCGCTCATCACCGCCCACAGTTCGTTCTGCAGCGCTTCGGTGCGCTCGAACTGCGCGCGTTCCTCGTCGTTGTTGCGCGCCGCGCCGAACGCGATGCGCGCATCCACGTAGCGCTTGAGCACGTCGCGCATGCGCTCGCCATCAGTCGTGTCCAGCAGGCCGGTGCGCAGCCAGGTGGTGCCGATGGCGTTGGCTTCCTTGACCACCAGCTCGCGGCGCTCGTCGTAGCGCGAGAGCGCCACGGAAAAAGTGAAGCCGATCAGCAGGGCCAGCAGGCCCATCACCGAGGTCATGGCGAAGGCATCGTCGTCCTTCTCCTTGTCCTTTTCCTTCCCCGGCTCGCTCTCCACGGGCAGCGGGCGCCGGTGGCGGAACCAGATGCCGACCTCGCGCGCCAGCAGCATCAGCACGAAGAACAGCAGCGTGAACAACCACAGCGGCAGATAGGGATAGCTGGAGGAGAAGGCCATGGTCGCCTCGGCACCGGGGTCGGGTGCAGTCTGGGCGAAAGCCGGCGTGCTCTGCCTCAGTATTTCTACCGTCCGTGCGCACCCTTCAAGTGCCGCGCATCAGCCGCACCGCGGACAGCAGCAGCTGCAGCGCCAGCGCGACCTGCAGGATGCCGAGCACCGCGCCCAGAATCTGCAGCGGCAGCTGCCCGACCCAGTGCAGCAGCGGGCGCACGAACCACATCACCAGCAGGTCCAGCACCAGCACGCCACAGGCCAGGCCGAGAATCCACAGCATGCGTTCGGTGCCGCCGCTCATCGCCATCAGCACGATCAGCGCGGCGATGCCGTAGGCCGGCAGGGTCACGGGGAACACGAGGTAGCCGATGGCGGGCGGCGTGGCCGCTGTCCCCGCCGGCGCCACGACCGGCGCGTGGTACTGGGCCATCACCATCTGCAACGCCACAAGCAGGAACACGAGTCCGCCGGCGAATTGCAGCACCGCCGGTTGCACGTGCCACTTGTGCAGCAGGTTGGCCCCGACCAGCCCCGCCAGCAGCACGCTCACCAGGCTGATGGCGAACACCTTCCACGCCACATGGCGCAATTCGGCCGGGGTCAGCCCGGCGGTGGCGGCCGCGAACGGACCGATCGACTTGATCGGCCCGATCATGATGAAGAACAGCAGGAATACATCGGCCAGCGTCAGCAGGTATTGCGGGTCCGCAGGGACCGCCGCGACGGGAACAGCGGGCAACGCCATGGGCGAATCCTCCGATATCCCACGCAGTGTTCGCTGCCCTGCCCCGGGTCGTCATCGGTAGTTCTACTGGACTTGCGCGATGGCTTTCGACGGGGCGCGCGTCCACTTCATGAAGGTGAATCCCCATGACGCCACCTTCACCTCGCCTTGCACCAGCATTCACTGGCTGCACTTTTGGTGGTCTTTTCGGGGAAGGTTGATGGATCGGACTTCTGCGAGTTGGCACATCCTGCCTCGCCAGCATGCGCTGGCGTTGGAACCGCGCCTGATGTTCGATGGCGCCGCGGCGGCGTCCACCGATCCACAACACCACGCCAACGCCACCGATGCCGGCCATCGCGAAGCCACCGATGCACGTGCGGAAAGCGCGGTGCGTCCGGCCACGCAGGCCGAACCGACGTCGGCCGCCACGCCTTCGGCCACACGCGAACTGCTGGTGATCGACAGTCGTCTGCAGGGTGCCGAACTGCTCGCCGCGGCGGCCGCGCCGGATGCACGCGTGTTGATGATCCATCCCGGCGAAGACGGCCTGCAGGCGATCACCCAGGCGCTGTCGCAGATGGGCCAGGTGGACAGCATCCAGATCCTCTCGCACGGCGCGCCGGGAAGTTTCCAGCTCGGCAGCACCCAGTTCACCGCCGACGATGCGGGCCTGGCGCAGGCACTGGGCCAATGGAAAGGCGCGCTCAGCAGCGATGCCGACATCCTGCTGTACGGCTGCCGCATCGGCGAAGGCGTGGAAGGCCAGCGCCTGGTGCAGAACCTCGCCCACTGGACCGGCGCCGATGTGGCCGCTTCCGACGACGACACCGGCGCCACCGCCGCGGGCGGCGACTGGACGCTGGAAACGCACGTCGGCGCGATCGAACACGCGCTGGCCATCGATACCGGCGTGCTGGCGCACTATGCCTCGCTGTTGGCCGACGCCACGCCCAACGTGACCTTGGCCGGCGGCGGCGACGTGCTGATCGGCGACCAGTTCACCTTCACCGCCACCTTTACCAACCCGTCTTCGCAGGAAGGCTACGCGCCCTACATCGACCTGTTCCTGCCCGCCACCGGCCGCGATGGCGACGATGGCGCCACCTTCGTCTCGGCCACTTACCTGGGCCAGGCGGTCACCGCCTATGTGCTGACCTTCGACGCCAACGGCCAGGCCACGCATCCGCTGCAGCGCGACGCCAGCGGCCAGCTGGTGGTGATCAACGCGGCCACCTACGGCATGCGCGCCGGTGACCAGCTGGTGGTGCTGCAGCTGCCCTATGCCTCGGTGGGCGCGGACCAGCCGGCCATCGCCGTGCAGATCACCGCGCACGTGAGCAACCTGGCCGACACCGCGGCCAGCAACGGTTCGCCGGACCTGGGCATCGTCGCCCGCGGCGGCTTCCAGTACGGCAACGATTCGCTCAACAACCCCACCACGGACCCCTCGCGGGTGCAGGCCGGCACCAGCGGTATCCAGGTGCATCCCACGGTCATCACCCTCACCCAGACGGTAAACACACCCGACGGCAAGACCGCCACCGGCGAGAACTACGGCCGCGAGCTCACCGTCACCGCCACCCCGGCGCCGGGCCAGACCCTCACCAACGTGGTGCTGCAGCAGGACCTGCCGGCCGACATCCTGGTCACCGGCATCACCCCGCCCGCCGGCGGCGAGGTCACCCAGCTGGTGCTGGCCGACGGGCGCGTGGTCACCGGGCAGTCGGAGATCCGCATCCTGCTGGCAGCCGGCGCCTACGTGGCGCACTACACCGTCGAAGTGCCCAGCCTGTCGGCGCCGGCGAACGTGGTGGTGGATTTCTACGTGCCGCAGCCCGATGCCAGCGGCAACCCCGTGCTGGATCCGAACACCGGCGCGCCGGTGACCATCAACATCGCCGGTGCCACCGCCGGCGCGGACTGGGTGCCGCTGGATCCCCGCGATGCCGGCACCAGCGGCACGATTCCGCTGTCCGGCAGCGGCCAGCCGATCAGCTTCGTGGCCGAATCCATCGCGCTGTACAAGCAGGCGCAGTACAGCCGCGATGTCGGCTATCCCGGCCCGACCCCGGGCGACGAGTTCAACTACACGCTCACGCTCAACCTGTCGGACTACTACCTGTTCGGCATCAGCCAGATCGGCCAGGGCAACTTCGTCATCTTCGATGCGGTCGGCGACGGCCAGGTGCTCGCGGGAACGCCGACGATGCGCGTCTCGCTCAACGGCGTGGACTACACCATCGCGCTGGTCACCCAGACCGTGAACAACCCCGACGGCTCGACCTCGGTGACCTTCGACGTGGGGCTGTCGCTGCGCAACCTGTTCGGCAATCCCGGCCAGCTCGGCGGCGACATCCAGGACGACGGCATCCTGCAGGGCGCCACCGTGGTGGTCATCAACTACACCACGATCATCGCCCAGGCCTACACCACGCCCTACCCGCAGAGCGAGATCAACGAAGGCGACGCCATCGGCAACGACGCCACGCTGCAGGCGTCGGTGCTGCTGGACCGCATCAACACCTCCGGCTACGTGGCCACCGACCACGACGCGATCACCGGCTCGGTGCCGGTGAGCCACGTGGACATGGCGGTGGTGGCGGTGAATGGCGGCGCGGTGCCCAGCAATGGCGAACTGCGCCCGGGCGATACGGTCACCTTCCGCCTCGGCTACGACCTGGTCACCGGCGATTACGAAAACCTCGTGCTCACCGGCTACCTGCCGTTGCCGCTGTTCAACGTTTCGGGCATCAGCTGGAGCCAGGGCGGCGGCAGCGGGCAATGGGATTTCGGCGGCGGCAACACCAACGGCGACCCGACCGTGACCGTGGCCAGCGGCGCCGGCAATTCGGTGGTGTTCAACTTCGGCAACTGGGCGGTCAACCAGACCACCGGCAGCCGCATCGAACTGGTATTCACCCTCACCGTGGGCGACCAGCCGTTCGCCGACCTGCGCCAGCTCACCGTGCTGGCGACCTCCGACCAGACCACCACCATCGACCAGACCCACCTGCAGTCGGCGGCCGCGGCGACGATCCAGTCCATCGCCGAGCCCTCGCTGCTGGTCTACCACGGTGTGGTGTCCAGCACGCAGGGCACGATCACCGGTGTGCTCGGCAGCTGGAACGCCCCAGGCACCACCGGCACGCCGTTCAGCGGCAGCGTCACCGATCCGCTCGCGGTCAACGGCGACATCCGCGGCATCGATGCCGGCGACCGCCTGCGCCTGGCCACCGCGCTGGAGAACATCGGCGGCGGCAGCGCCTACGACGTCAGCACCGACATCAGCTTGCCAGCCGGCGTGCAGTTCGTCGGCGGCAGCCTGGCCAGCGCCAACCTGCTCATCTATCGCGGCGACGGCACGCAGATGGTGCTGGGCGTGGACTTCACCGTGAACGGCAACACCATCGCGTTCATCGACCACGGCGGCAGCGGCGCGCTGGCCGCCG
>DJAN01000159.1 GCA_002429615.1 Lysobacteraceae bacterium UBA6001 | reverse complement strand
CCTTTGAGACCAAAGCAATAAGCTCACCGGATTGGTCAGAACATGCTTTGTTTTCCGTAATCGTCATGGATTGATTCGGGATGCCACTGCGCTCATGAAGTCTCCACACCCGAAACTCGCCGCCATCCGCGAGCTCGATGGTTCCGTCGAACGATGTGATGCACCACGTCGCCATGCTGATGGCACAACTTATGGGAGGAGCCGCGCCGGATTCCGCTGCCTCCGCGCGGGGTAGAGGCAACCCCACCAAAGCCAGGAACAGAAGATAGAGATATTTCATTCGATTATTCTCGTCCTGGTGTGATCGAGCGCATTCCGCTCCCCAAGAACAGCCCCGCGCTTCGGCAGTTCCACCGGGCGATCACAGCGCCTGTCAGCCTCGATGTGCTCGATCGCCCTTTCGACGCTTGCATGCCCACTGAACGTTGGCGCGATGATGCTTAGCAGGCCATCGCCTCGGGCTTTGCCAGGCGATGGGAGCCTCGAAAGCACCTGTGATAGCGCAGGCAACGCGGGAGAAGCCTCGCACCCGGCCATTTCCAGAACATCGGCGATATAGGACACCGCTTCTTCATTGGCTTCGGGGAGCATGCTGGCCAGCGCGTCCACCTCAGCGGCCGCGGGCGTGCGGCGCTCGTCGGGCGGCATCGCGATCAATCTTGCGTACAAGTCCTTAGCCGCCTTGCCTTGAAGGGCGGCTTGGCCTTCAGACGCCTTACAACTCGCACCGCCCGCAAGCAAGACCGTGCCGAGCAGTGAGGCGGTCAATATGACTCTCATCGAATTCCCCCGGACGAAGCCAGTGATACTGCGGGTCATGGACTTGTGTCCGCAACGTCGTAGCTCAATCCTCGTGATTGACGACCCGCTGCGCCGATGCGCCACCAACGGAAATGGCGAGATCCAGAACCGTGCTGATGGCGCCAGGCGCTATCGTGACACCCCTTGCCACGAGCCATTCGGAAAGGCGCTCGCGCCCCTCTCCCAACACCCACGAATCGTACTCGTCGTATTTCACCAGCAAATCCCCCGGACGCACCAGCCTCGGGTCGACCCCATAAGCGGCTCCCACCGCGTCCATCGCATCCCGCAGTGCTGGTAGACCGACCCCGCCACCGAGCTCCCTGTGTATGTCTTCAATATCTTTCGGAGCGCGGGACCTAACAAGGAGGCGTCTAGCGCGATAACGAAAGAAAGCGACAACGCCGCCCAGAAGCGCCAACGAACCGAGAAAGAGATAGCCGCTCAAAGATCACCCCGCCTGTTCGCCGCCGGCATCGCCCGGCATTACAACAGGTCGGCGCTCCTCCTTTATAGGTCACAAGCCGAGCCCGGATGCCGCCCTTACCCCTCGTCACTCCACCGCGCCAGGTTCTGCTTGATGGCGTCCATTCCGTCCCAGGGATCCTTTCGGCGCCGCTTGAGCTTTCCCGGCACCTCCTTGAGGGTGAAGGCATTGGCCTTGGCCAGCTTCGGAAGGTCGCTCCAGGCCAGCGGCAGCGCCACCGGCGCGCCCGGCCTGCCCCGCAACGAGTACGACGCCACCGCCGTGGCGCCCCTGCCGTTGCGGAGATAGTCCACGAAGATGCGCCCGTTGCGTTTGCGCTTGGTCGCCGTGGCGATGAAACGGTCCGGCTCGGAGCGCGCCAGCGCGTCCGCGAAGCCGTGCGCGAAACGTTTGGTGAGCTCCCAATCGCACCCCGGGTTCAACGGAACCACGACATGCAGGCCCTTGCCGCCCGACACGCGCAGGAAGGACACCAGTTCGAGCTGCGCCAGGCGCTTGCGGATGTCCATGGCCGCCTTCTTGATCTCGGAGAACGGAACACCCTCCCCCGGATCCAGATCGAAGATCACGCGGTCGGCGCGATCCGGCGCGCTCGCATGCGCGCCCCACGGGTGAAACTCCAGGGTATTGAACTGGACCAGCTCCATCAGGCCCGGCAAGTCTTCCACCACCAGGTAGTCCGCGCTGGCGCCGGACTCCTCCTTGAGCTTGACGGTGCTGACCCGTTCCAAGCCGGCGGTCAGGTGCTTCTGGAAGAAGCACGGGCGCTCGATCCCTGCCGGACACCGGATGACCGACAGCGGCCGCCCCACAATCTCCGGCAACAGATGATCGGCGACGGCCAGGTAATAGTTCCAGACGTCCTGCTTGGTGATGCGGCTGCGGGGAAACAGGATCTTGGAAGGGCTGGAGAGCTCGGGCAGATCGCTCGCCGCACGTATGGCGCCCGCCTTCGTCGTCGGGGCGCCTTGGGTGACCTTGCTCGACTTCGACATATGGGAGGCCTTTGACGGGGTGTCTGATCGGTCACTGTCGGCAAGGTCCGCCACGCGCTTGTCCTCGCGAATGGCCTTCAGCGACGGCTGGCGCAACAGGCCCTGTCCTCCCATGCCGCGGAAGAACACCTCGACCACGAAGCGCGGCGGAAACCAGGTGGCGCCGCGCAGATCGGTATCGGTAGCGCCCACATGCACGCTGGGCTGGCTGCTTCCAGCTTTGGCCAGCTTCCGGGTCACCTCGCGCATCAGCGCAGTGTTGAACCCGGTGCCGACACGGCCCGCGTAGCGCCAACCTTTCCCGGCGTCGGGCCTGGCAAGCAGCAGGGAACCAAACCCTTTCCGGCTGCCCTTGGGTTCGGTGTAGCCCACCACCGCGAACTCGTCGGAGGCCAGATGCTTGGTCTTGCGCCAGTCCTCGCTGCGGCCACCGTGGTAGGGATGGTCCGCGCGTTTGGAAATGATGCCTTCGAAGTGCTGCTTGCCCGCGAGTGCAAAGGCCGCTTCGCCATCGCCCTCGATATGCGAACTGAATGCCAGTTGCGCCGGCGCATCCGCCAGCAGTTTTTGCAGCAATGCCTTGCGTTCGATGAGTGGTGCGCCCGAAACGTCGACGCCGTTGAGGTGCAGAATGTCGAACAGCGCGTATACCAGCTTTCCCTGTCGCTCACCCGAGAGCGTGGACTGCAGCAGGTTGAAGTCTTGCTTGGTACCGGCGCCGGCAATCAGCTCGCCGTCCAGCGCGGCGGACGCCAGCCCGAGGGCCTCCAACGCATCGCGAATGTCGGGAATCTTCGCGGTCCACTCCAAGGCATTGCGTGACCACAGCCGCACCTCGCCTTTGGCGATGGTCGTCAGAATCCTGTAACCGTCCCACTTGAGCTCGTGAATCCATTGCCGCCCTTGCGGCGGGGATTCCCCGAGCTTGGCCAATTGAGCCTCGAAGGGCCCGCTCGGTGCGGCGGCCTGCCTGGCCTTGGCGAGTGCGGACGCCTGTTTCGCCCAGTCCTTCCTGCGGCCTTTCCTGGCAGGCACTGCGGCGAGCCGCTTCTTGTCGGTCTTGCCTGATCCCGCGCGCTTGAGGTCCTCGGCCGGGGCAGGCGTTACATCGGCAAGCAGGTCGTCGGCTTCCAGCGTGCCGGCGTAATCGTCCTTGTCCTTGAACAGCAGCCACTGCGGCTGCCTGGCCGGCTTCGACGATCGCACCAGGTGCCATCCGCCCTTGAGCTTGCTGCCGAACAGTTCAAACCGCAGGTGCCCTTTGACCAGCTGCGCTTGTGGATCGCCATCGGTCGCCCACACGCCGTGGTCGAACTGGGCGACGTGACCGCCACCATATTCCCCTTTCGGAATCTCGCCCTCGAAGCTGGCGTAATCGACGGGGTGGTCTTCCACCTCCACCGCCATCCGCTTCACCTTCGGATCGTAGCTGGGCCCCTTGGGCACGGCCCAGCTCTTGAGCACGTCGCCCACCTGGAGCCTGAAGTCGTAATGCCGCCGACTGGCGTGGTGGAGCTGGACCACGAAAATGGCGCGCTTCCCCTTTGGGATGCCTTTGCCCGGCTCAGGCTCGCGCGTCCTGTCGAAACTGCGCTTGCGTCGGTAGTCGGCCAGGCTCATGCGAACACGCCATCTGGCCTCATGAAGCCTTGCGCGAGGCGGATTTCTTTACTGCCTTGCTGGCCTTCTTCGCGGGCGATTTCGTCGTCTTTGCCGCTTTCTTCGCCGCGGCCTTGGCGGGCGGCGTGCGTTTCTTCGTCTGCAGGCTTTGCTGCAGCAACGACATGAAGTCCACCACGTTGGTGGCCGCATCTTCGTGGTGTTCGGGCTCCTCGAAGCGGGTGGTCGCGCCGCTGGACTTGATGCGCTTCTTGATGATGTCCGACAGCCGCGTGCGGAACTCGTCGTGGTAATCGGCCGGGTTCCATTTGCTCGTCATCGAATCGATGAGCTGCTCGGCCATCTGCAGCTCCTTGGGCGCGAGGCGGAAATCGGCGGGCTTGCCCTCGGGCAGCTTGTATTCGTCGAAGTCCACCAGCTCCTGCGGGTATCGCAGCAGGATCAGCACCAGCGCGTCCTGGTCGGGCATTACCGCGCATATGTACTCGCGGGTGCGGATCACCACACGGGCGATGCCCACCTTCCCCGACTTCTTGAGGGTTTCGCGCAGAAGCACGTAGCCCTTTTCGGCTTTCTTGCCCGGCACCAGCACATAGGGCTTCTCGAAGTAGCGCAGGTTGATGCTGGCGGCATCCACGAACGTCTCGACATCCACCGATTCGTGCGACTCCGGTGCGGCGGCGGCAATGTCTTCCTTTTCGACAATGACGTAGCTGCCCTTGTCGTACTCAAAGGCCTTGACGATGTCCTTCCAGGGCACCTCTTCGCCGGTCTCCGCGTTCACGCGCTCGAAGCGGATCGGCTTCTTGTCACGCGAATCGAGCATGCGGAAGCTCAGGTCGGTGCGCCGCTCGCCGGGCATCAACGACACCGGGATGTTGAGCAGGCCAAAGGACAGGGAGCCGCTCCAGATGGGACGTGCCATGACTCGCTCCGCGGGAATGCCTCGCCCCTTGTAGAACCCCGCGCGTGAAATCGATGTCCTGTCCGCTCCCGCCATGCGGCGGTGGCCCTACTTGGCGGACACTTGCCGCTCGAACTTGTCACCGACCCAGGAATAGGTCAGAGCGCCCGCCTCGATGGCCTCGAAGATCACCGAATCAGGCATCGATTTCTTGCCTGGCAGACGTCGCACCACACTTGCTCGGGCAACATGCTCCATGGGCATGAGCACCCACGACTGCGGGTGCGCTGGCGAGGCATCCACCAGCACCAGCGCCTGCCGGAGCCTATCGGCCGAGCCTTCCACCAGGGTGATCGCGTACTGACGCGAGCCGGGCTTGAAAGTGCCGCTGACCCATCCCGGGCATGCATCCCCGTAGGCCCGCGCCCAGAGCGCCTGATCGTCGCCGTACAGATCGTTGCGCGTCACGACGTGGGACGCCGGGAACTGCTTCCGCAACATCGCTGCCACGTGTCCCGGCAGTTGCGCGCACTTCTGGGCAGGCTGCTGCGCGTATGCCGCGGCGCAGGCACATAACAGGAGCAGCACGAAGTTCGCTTGTTTCCTCACATCAAATTCCCCATGGCATGGAAGCAGATAACGCGGAATCCAGTGGACACCAATCCCCCTGGGCACACCGGCGGCGCAGGGCCACGCCCAAGCACCTGAGTCGCAACCAACCGATGTTTTTCATTGCTCCCCCTGCGCTAGCCAACTGAAACCCCGCGCTACTCGAGAAGACCCAGCCATCCCTTGTCGATGTAGACAGAGACCTCTTCTGCAGCCCCATCCATGCTGGATCGCGAGCGCCATGATGCGAGGCATCCGGCGGCCATGTGTCGGACTACGCCGGCTTTATAACGCATGGCGGCGAGGGCCGGATGCCCGCCGAGCCATTGCAGCTCCCCAAACCGTCACCATCCCCTCCCCCACCACCACCGCCAGCAACAACCCCACCCCGATCGCAGCGGTCAGTGCCCCTGCCGTGATCAGCGCCGAGAACGTCTCCCCCAGCAGCACCGGAGCGCTGTCTCCCCCCCGGTGCATGATCTCGACCGCGCCCATCATCCCGTGGAAGGCATAGGCGCCGGGCACCATGGCCACCACGCCGGGAAAGGCGAACGCCGCCCAGGGGGCCTCCAGGTAGCGTGCCAGCAGCACGGCCACCGTGCCCGCCAGGCAGGTGGCCAACAGCGTGGCCGCCACGATGTCCACGCCCTCATGCGTCATCAGCGAGCGTGAACCGTGCGACAGCGCGCCACACAGCACGATCGGCAGGATCGAACGCGCGGGCGCATTGAAGAGAATCGCGAAGCCCAAGGCCGCCAGGCCGGAGAGGACGAAATCCCAGGGCAGCGCAGGGCTGGCATTGCCGCTTGAGAACGGCAGGCTCACCGCGCACAGCGCGCTCGCCATCGCAAGGCCACACACGATGGCCAACACCACCAGTCCACCGCTGGCGAGGCGATCCAGCCCAATGGCGGCATGGCCCTGCACGAGGTCGCGCACGCCGTTGATCAGGGGCACGCCCGGCACCAGGATCATGCCGGCCGCCACCAGTACCAGCGTCGCATCCACCTGCAGCACGTGCAGCGGGAATGCTCCGACCGCGCCGCTGACCGTGGCGGTGATCGCGGCGGTCGCCGCCGCTGGCAGGCCAAGCCGAGCAAGTTGGCGCCGCAGCAACAAGCTGACCGCACCGGCGACGAACGCGGCGGCGGCAGCGATCGGCCCCGCGCCGAACAGCAGGGCCAGCGATGCACTGGTGACCGCCACCGCCAGTGCGACGACCCAGGGGGAATACCCACCCACGCCACCTTCTATCTCGTCCAGGCGCGCCTGTGCACTGGCGGCGTCGGTGCGGCCGGCCTCGATGTCGTTCGCCAGGCCGTCGAGCGCGAACAGCCGTCCCGCGTCCACGCCCATCGCGCCTACCGCATGCCCGATGCGCGTGCGGTATGCGCCCTCCGTGCTCAGCATCAACAGCAGCCGCTCGCTACCAATGAACAGCTCGCTGGTAGCGTCCCAGCGACGCGCCAGCTTCTCGATACGCCGGTTGACGTACTCGCTGTCCGCGCCGGCACCGAGGAACAGCCGAGCGAGCCGCAGCAGGATGCGCCCGAGCGCGTCCACTTCGCCGGCAGGGACTTCAGGCATCGATATTCTCGATCTTCAACAACGCGGCCGTCGCCGCGCGGCTTGCCTGGCAGGCCGCGGCATCCTGCGCCAGGTCGATGCCATAGCTGGGGAATATGCGGCGGAGCACCGGAAGCCAATCGGTGTCGGTCAGGCGGTGGCCAAAACAGCGGCGCACCAGATCCACCGCCACCGCGGCGGCGGTAGAGGCGCCCGGTGAGGCCCCCAGCAGCGCGACCAGCGATTTGTCGGCGGACACCACCAGCTCGGTCCCGAAGCGCAGATGGCCGCCGCGATCCCCGTCATCCGGCTTGATGATCTGCACGCGCTGACCGGCTACCGCCAGCTGCCACTGGCTGCGTTGCGCGCCGGGGAAGAACTGGCGGAGCACCTCGAACTGCGCATGGTGGGTCTGGAAGACCTGTTCCACGAGATATTCCTCAAGCGCGGCGTTGTCCTTGGCCACGTCGAGCAGGGGCAGCAGGTTACGCGCGGTGACTGAAGCAAACAGGTCCGCGTGCGAGCCCTGCTTGAGGAACTTGGTCGAGAATCCCGCGTAGGGCCCGAACAGCAGCGAGGTCTTGCCGTTGATCACCCGGGTATCCAGATGCGGAACGGACATCGGGGGCGAGCCGGAGGCTGCCTTGCCGTACACCTTGGCGTGATGCCGCGCGGTCACCGCATCCACCTCGCACTTCAGCCAGATCCCGCTCACCGGGAAGCCGCCGTATCCCCTGCCCTCGGGAATGCCGGACTTCTGCAGCAGCGACAACGCCGCGCCGCCGGCGCCGATGAAGACAAAGCGCGCTGCCGTGGTGCGCCGCGTGCCGCCCGGCGCGTCCTCGGCGGTCACGATCCAGCCGTCGCCATCGCGCTCGATCGCCACCACCTCCTGGTTGTAGCGCACATCCACGCCTTCCAGTTGAAGGTGGCGGATGAAAAGGTGGGTCAGCGCGCCATAGTCCACGTCGGTACCGGTGACGATGCGCGTGGCCGCCACCCTCTGGTTCGGATCACGGCCTTCCATGACCAGCGGCGCCCACGTCGCGATCTGGGCGGGATCCTCGCTGTATTCCATGCCCCGATAGCAGTGATGTGCCTGCATCGCGTCAAAGCGCGCCTTCAGGAAGGCCACGTTCTCCTCGCCCCACACGAAGCTCATGTGCGGGCACGGATGCAGGAACGCGCGAGGATCGGGAATCGCGCCGGTGGAGACCAGATGCGCCCACAGTTCGCGCGAGACGTCGAACTCCGTGTTGACCTTCAGCGCCTCGGAGATATCGATGCTGCCGTCCTCGCGCTGCGGTGTGTAGTTGAGCTCGCAGTTGGCGGCGTGGCCGGTGCCGGCGTTGTTCCAGGCCATCGAGCTTTCCTGGGCGCAGTCGTCCAGCCGTTCGATAATGCCGATACGCAGCGAAGGCGAGAGCGCATGCAGCAACGTGCCCACCGTGGCGCTCATGATGCCCGCACCGATCAGCAGCACATCGACCTGTGTATCAGCGGTGGCGTTCATGCCGGGGTTCCTGCCGCGCGGAAGTGCAGCGAGGTCGCGTCGTCGTATATGACGTAGGCCCTGCGCCATGCATCACCATCGACGAGCCGCCAGCGATGGCCGCTGCCGGTGTTGTCCTGTGCGATCAGCACGTCCCCGGGATGGATCGTGAAGCGCTGTCCCGAGCGCACCTCGAACTCGATGGTCCCAGCCAGGGTGATGACGAACTGCGGCACCGGATCCTGGTGCCAGGCGGAAGCATCCGCGCCTCCGGTTTCCTGGAACGACAGCTCGTGCACGTCGATCGGCAGGCCGGAGGCCTTGCCATGACGTCCCGGGCCCACCTGCAATTCGCCTTCCTCGAACCGGGAGGCACCGTCGGCTCCGGTCCACATCCTCACGCAACGGATCATGTCGTTTCTCCTTCAGGCACCGGCCAGGCCGTGGCCGACCATATCGATGGGTCGAATCAGCTGGTCGAACTGCCCTTCGCCCACGCCGGAGGCCACGGCGGCCTGCTTCAGCGTGGTGCCTTCGGCAATCGCCTTCTCGGCGATATGCGCGGCACGCTGGTAGCCGATCACCGGCGACAGCGCGGTCACCAGCATCACGCTGCCCGCGACGTAGGCGTCGATCCTTTCCCGTACCAGCGTGGTGCCCTCGACCGAGAACGTCCGGAAGCGGTCGCAGCCATCGGCCAGGATCCGGATCGAATGCAGCACGTTGTTGATGATCACCGGCCGCATCGCATTGAGCTCGAAGTTGCCCTGCGTGCCCGCGAACGCCACCGCGTTGTCGTTGGCCAATACCTGGATGGAGATCATCACCAGCGCCTCGCACTGGGTCGGGTTGACCTTGCCGGGCATGATCGAGGACCCCGGCTCGTTGTCCGGCAGCTTGAGCTCGCCCAGGCCGCAACGCGGCCCGGACGCCAGCCAGCGCATGTCGTTGGCAATCTTCATCAGCGCCACGGCGAGCCCACGCAGTGATGCCGAGGCACGCACCATCGCATCCAGCGAGCCCTGCGCGGCAAACTTGTTGGGCGCGGTGACGAACGGCTTGCCGGTCAGCCGCGCCAGTTCACTGGCGACCGCCACCGAAAAGCCCGCCGGCGCGTTGAGACCCGTGCCCACGGCGGTGCCGCCCACCGCCAGCTCAAGCAGGCCCGAACGGCTGGCCCGCACGTCGGCGATGCAGGCGCGCAACTGCCCTGCCCAGCCGTGCCACTCCTGCCCCACCGTCAGCGGCACGGCATCTTCCAGATGGGTGCGCCCGATCTTGACCACGTCCATCCAGCCATCGGCCTTGCGTTCGATGACCTCGACCAGCCGGGCCACGGCAGGCAGCAGCACATCATCCAGCGCCAGCAGCGTGGCGATATGCATCGCGGTGGGAAACGTATCGTTGGAGGATTGCCCCATGTTCACGTCATCATTCGGGCCCACCGGCGCCTGCGTGCCGAGCACGCCCCCGAGCAGCTGGATCGCTCGGTTGGACAGTACCTCGTTGACGTTCATGTTCGACTGTGTACCCGACCCGGTCTGCCAGACGTACAGCGGAAAGTGATCGTCCAGCTGGCCGGCAATGGCTTCTTCGGCTGCCTGCACGATGGCATCGCGCTTGATCGCGGGCAGCCGCCCGGCGGCAGCGTTGACGAGCGCACAGGCCTTCTTCACGTAGCCGTAGGCGTGATAGACCTCCTTGGGCATGCGGTCGGTGCCGATGTCGAAATGGTGGAGCGAGCGTTCCGTCTGCGCGCCCCAGTAGCGGTCGGCGGGCACGTCGACGGCGCCCATGCTGTCGAACTCTTTTCTATGGCCCGTCGCATCGATGCCGATGGGCACGGCGCGGGGGATTGGCATGGCGTTCAAGGGGATTCTCCTTCAGGCCGGCGAAACCGAAGCCGCCGGCGGATGGGGCCGTCGAGCGGTCGCTCAGGTTTCCGCCCACTCGTCGAAATCGAACAAGGTGCGGTGCTGTCGGGGTTGCGAGCGCAGGTACTGATCCGGGCCGCGCACATGGGCGCCCAGGTGCGCCGCCGCATGCCAGGGCCAGCGCGGGTTGTAGAGCACCGCGCGCGCCAGGCCGACGAGATCGGCATCGCCGGTACCCACGATGGCCTCGGCCTGGTCGAACTCGCTGATCAGCCCGACCGCCACCACCGGGATCGACACCGCCTGCTTGATCGCGCGCGCGAACGGCACCTGGTAGTTCGGGCCGTCGACGATCCTCTGCGCCGGGTCCAGCCCGCCACTGGAGACATTGAGCGCGGCACATCCACGTGATGCCAGCGCGCGGGCGAAGGCCGCCGCGTCGTCGATACCCGCGCCACCGTCAATCCAGTCGCTGCCGGAGATGCGGACCGACACCGGGCGCTCGGCGGGAAATGCTTCGCGCACCGCGTCGAACACCTCCAGCGGAAAGCGCATCCGGTTTTCCAGGCTGCCGCCGTAGGCGTCGTCGCGCTTGTTGGAATAGGGAGACAGGAACTGGTGCAGCAGATAGCCGTGCGCCGCATGCAGCTGGATCACGTCGATCCCCAGCCGTGCGGCGCGGCGCGCGGCCTGCGCGAACGCGTCGCGTACGCGATCCAGGCCCGCGCGGTCCAGCGCCATGGGGGTGGGGCCGCCCACACTCAGCGCGACCGCGGACGGCGCCAGGGTTTGCCAGCCCTGCGGCGCATGCGCAGGCATCTGGCGCCCGCCCTGCCACGGCACTTCGGCCGAAGCCTTGCGCCCGGCATGCGACAGCTGCAGCGCGAGCGGAATGGGGGACCAGCGGCGGATCGCGTCGATCACGCGCCCCATCGCCGCTTCTGTCTGCGTGTCCCACAGGCCGACATCCGACGGCGTGATGCGGCCTTCCGGCAGCACCGCGGTGCCTTCAATCGTCAACAGGCCCGCGCCGGACAATGCGAGATGGCCGAGATGCAGCAGATGCCAGTCGGTCATCTTGCCTTCGTCGGCGGAGTACTGGCACATCGGCGAGATGACGATGCGGTTGTCGAGCTTCAGCGATCCGATCTGGATGGGCTCGAAGAGTTTGGGTCGATCCATTTTCGCGTTCTCAAGAAAAGGAGGACGGGTTTTGACTATAGGCATGCGGTGCGCTGCGGGAATCCATACATTGGTTTGCCGCACCCATCCCTCAGCCGGAGAAGATGTGCATCGCATCGCTAAGGCTTCCCGGCAGGCCGTAGAGATCGAACGCGGTGATCGCCAGCGCGCTCATCCAGCCCAGTGTCAGCAACACCTTGGAAGCCGGCCATGCCGGTGCGAAGCGCTTGCGCGTCATGAAATGCAGCAGCGGGAACATCGCGAACGGCAGCTGCATCGCCAGCACCACCTGGCTCAGTACGAGCAGGTCGTTGACGCCCCCGTCGCCGCGCATGCCGATCACGACCACCGCCGGGATGATGGCCATGACGCGGGTAACGAAGCGCCGCTTCCATGGGCTGATACGCCAATGCATGAAGCCCTCCATCACCACCTGCCCAGCAAGGGTGCCGGTGATCGTGCTCGATTGGCCCGACGCCAGCAGTGCCACGGCGAAGATCACGCTGGCGGCAGCGGAGCCGACAGTGGGCGCGAAGGTCAGGTAGGCGACGTGGATCCAGTCGGTCTGGTCACCCAGCACGTAGCGGTGCCCGTCCAGCACCAGTTCGCTACGGCCATGGAAGACGACCGCCGCGAGCACCAGGATGGCCGCGTTGACGAATAGCGCGAGCGTCAGCGATACCCCGGTGGTAACCGCGGCGCAACGCAGCGCCACCTGCTTCGCGCTACGGTCTTCTCCCGTGGCGTGGTTCTGCACCAGCGCCGAATGCAGGTAGAGGTTATGCGGCATCACGGTCGCGCCGATGATGCCGACCGCCACGCTGGCCATGCCGGCATTGGACAACGTCGGATGCAGCAGCGCGCTGCCGATGGCGCCGAAGCCCGGCCGCATGCCCGGCATCACGAACAGCTCGATGAAGAACGCGCCGGCAATCGTCAGCACCAGCACCACCACCACCCGCTCGATGAAGCGCATGCCGTGGCGCTGCAGCAACATCAGCAGCAGCACATCGGCGGCCGTCATCAGCACGGCCGCGAACAGCGGCATGCCGAACAACAGGTTGAGCGCGATGGCCGAACCCAGCACCTCGGCCAGGTCGCATGCCGCGATGGCGATCTCGCAGACGATCCACAGCGGCATCCGGCACCAGGCGGGATACCACTCGCGGCAGGCCTCGGCGAGATTCCGTCCGGTGACGATGCCCAGCCGCGCGGAGAGCAGCTGCAGCACGATCGCCATCGCGCTCGCCAGCACTACGATCCACAGCAGCCCGTATTGATAGAGCGCGCCGGCCTGCAGATCGGTTCCCCAGTTGCCCGGGTCCATGTAGCCCACGCTCACCAGCAGCGCGGGCCCCATGAACGCCCGGTACGGCTTCAACGCCGCCAGCGAGCGCGGCCACCGGGGAGATGCATGCGCGCTGTGCGTTGGCAGGCGCGGCGGGAGCGTGGCGGCACTCAGGGCCGATGCGCGGCTGGAGTCGGGAGGCATGACGATCCCTCGACATAGGGGCGGGCGAGCGGCTGCCGCCACTGTGTTGATCGGCCGAAGCCCGCCGCCGCCCGGCCCCGATCACGCGGATCGGGGGTTCGCGGGGGGGAGGCGCGGGGGGCATGCCGGAGGCGGGGGGCTCCGGCCGATCGAACCGGGGGCGTCAGGCAGCCTTGGCTGCGCTGCGGGCCAGCGCGCGACGCTCGATGCTGGCGGCGAACAGCGGGGTTTCGCGGCTGTTGTGGTTGCCACCGTCGCGCTGGCGCGCCTCGGCCGCATCCGCGAACGGGGTGCCGTGCTGGGCGATGAAGTCGAGGAATTCCTGGGTCGGGTGGGCCACGACGCTGTTGGTGTACTCGCAGGTGTTCTCGTCGATCTTCTTCACGCTCAGCGTCCAGATCACCTGCACGCGGGTGCGGCCGTTCGGGGTGAAGGCGTCGGAGGTGGAGACCATCTTGCACAGGGTCGGCGTGGCAACCTCGGCGACGTAGTGCTGCACCATCAGCGTCTGGCCGATCATCTCGACATTGATCGACATGCGCTTGCCGTCATCGGTGGTGGTGGTGCCGGCCGAGATATGGTCGGGCGGGCAGCAGCGCTGGTATTCGGCCTCGGGCAGGTTGAACAGCCACTCGGCGATGTCGACCTTCTCGATCGGCGCGTTGATGACGGCGGTATAGGCGGAAGCGGACAGCTGCTTGTCCGTGATGATGATGTCCGACATGTTTGCATCCTCTTGGGCGATGGGGGAGTTCATCCATGACCGTTCGCAGGAGTGCGTGTCGCGGATGAGGTTTGACTATCGCCCTGAAGGGAGTGTTCAACCAGCTATCTATTGGATCGGCGTGCCTATACCAAGGTTTGCATGCGCGTGGCGGTCACGGGTGCCGGGCGGCTGCGAACGGCCAGGCATCCGCGCGGGATCACGGCGAGCGGAGCATTCGGCGGAAGTATTGAAAACTCATGAAGAAGCCAAATAGATCGACGCCAACGAGTATCCAGAATACCTCTGTGAACAGATACTCCCTGGGGAGCGGCACTATGACGAAAATCAGCAGAAGCACTGAGCCAGTGCCATACCTGATCCCATGAAACCAATATCCAAACTTGCGCATCGCTTTTCCCCTACCAGCAAGTCCATGTGATATCGCGCGTCACGCGCTAGCGCTCGGCGCTATGGCACGCTTCGACGCCCCAGTACGCGGCCACCGCCTCCGGCAGCAACTGCTGCAACATCGAGGGTCCTTCCTTCGACGCCACCACGCGCGGCTGCCGCCCTGGCGCCACGAGTACGCCGCCGATCCCCTGGCCAAACCGATTTACCGCGAGCGAGCGGGCTCCCGCGCTGTCATGCATCTCGATGGCGTCGGCGTAAAGAATCACCACCTTGATCTTCCGGGACGAGGCACATCTGCTTATATCATCGAGCGCGAACTGGAGATGCGCGATTGCCTCGGCGGAGCCTTCATCGGTCGCCGTCTCGACGGATGGCGGCGCGAACGCGATGATCGTGGGTCCATCGATCTTCACCGACCTGGCTACCTCAGTGGCCGACGCGGACTGCGCCCAAACGCTGACCAGCAGCGCCGCGATCCAATGCATTCCGTGCGTCATTTCCGTTGACTCTCCTTGACGCTGATGGAGCTTGTACGTGCTACAGGATGAAGCGCTCGTTGGCCCTATGACCGATCAGCAGCGCCGCGAGCCAGCCAAACGAAACTCTCACGATGTCCGCAGCCATCGCCCTCGCAGGCTGTCCCGCTCCAATCCGCCCACCTGTTCGCAGATGACCTTCAGCTTGCCTTGTCGCGGGCACCCCAGTAGTCCTTGCCCTGTATCCGCCACTCGTCTGGCGAAAAGCCCGCCAGTCCGATATCCCCTGTGCTCCCTCCCCAAGCCTGTATCTCGCTTTGGAGCATGTAGATCACCGAATAAATGGCCGCGCGGTAGCCGGCATTGAACTCACTGTTCGGCGTGTACAGACTCTCGTTGCGCGTGATATCCAGCAACTCCAATCCGATGTCGCCCAAGAATGCCTTGAAATCAATATCTGTCACTTGAGATCCCCGTAGAGGGCTACGCCCTGTCTCACAACACCTCAACCCGGTTCCGTCCACCCCGCTTTGCCGCATAGAGCCGGCCATCCACCGCCTCCACGAACGCACGCGCGGTGCAATCGCCAGCCACCTGCACCGTCCCCACGCCCAAGCTCGCCGTGACGAAGTCACCCGCGCCCTGCCCCCCATGCACGATGCGCAGCGCCGCCAGCCTTTCCACGCACTGCGCCGCCAGCGCACGCGCGGCGACCGCATCGGTCTCCGGCAGCAGCAGGATGAATTCCTCGCCGCCAAAGCGCGCCACCACGTCCCGCGGTCGCTGCACCACCCCGCGCAGCGCTTCAGCCACACGGCGAAGGCACTCATCTCCCGCCACATGCCCGTGCGCGTCGTTGAACTGCTTGAAATGGTCGATATCCAGCACCACCAGCGACACCGGCTTGCCGCTGCGCCGCGCTTCGGCCCACTCAGTCTCCAGGCGCTGGTCGAACATGCGGCGATTGGCGATGCCGGTCAGCCCGTCGGTCAGCGACAACTGCTCCAGTTCGCGATGCAGCCGCATCAGCTCTTCTTCGGCGCGCTTGCGTTCGCTGATGTCGAACATGAAGCCGATCAGGCAGTCTACCTCGCCATTGTCGCGGCGCACCACATGCACCACGTCGCGGATCCACACGTAGCCGCCGTCGCGCGTCATCGCGCGGTAGTCGGCCTCGTGGTCCACGCCGGCCTGCGATTGCGACACGCAGAAGTTGACTACGTAGTCGCGGTCCTCCGGGTGCATGCGCGTGACCCAGTCGTCCACGGTCTGCCAGCTGTCCTGGGTCCAGCCGAGCAGGGTCTCGATCTGCGGTCCAATATAGGCGAAGCGCATGCTCGCCCAATCGATCTTCCAGGGAATCGCCTTGGTGGACTCCAGCAGCGTCCGGTAGACGTCCGGGCTTTCGGGAAGCGGGTGGGGCTGGCCCTGGCGGGCGGCGGCTTCTGGAACGATGCTCATGCCGCCATGGTAGATAATCGCGCCGTCGGGCGTGTGACGCGGTGACCGGACGCCCACCAGGGTGCCAACCACCCACATCACCGCGCAGAGCCCCCAGGAGACCGCATCGTGCAGGGACGCACCTCATCAGCCATCAAATGGGCCACGCTGGTCACCGCAGGCTGCGCGCTGCTGATGCTCGTGCCCGGGATCAACGCGCTGCTGCTGATCGCGGCGATGCTGCCGCTGTGGTGCCTCGATGGCCTGGGCGTGCCGGGGCTGGGCCGCGAATTGAACGGCTTCTTTGTGCCCAGCGCCGCCGGCTGGAGCCTGGCGGCGCTGCTGGTCTGGTGCGCGTGCTTCGCGGTCCTTCGCTACCGCGCGCGATAGGCGCCCGCGTTACGACCGCGCCAGCGCCGCCGCGCGTGCCTCGCGGCGCTCCCAACCCACCGCCACCGCCCACAGCAGCAGCCCGATCACCGCCGTGGCCGCGCCCACATAGCCGGTGGATGCCGGGCCGTAGCCCGCGTCGATCGCCATGCCGCCCAGCCACGGGCCGAGTGCATTGGCGGTGTTGAACGCGGCATGGTTGGAGGCTGCCGCCAGCGTCTGCGCCTCGCCCGCCGCGTCCATCAGCCGGGTCTGCAGGATCACCGCCAGCGCGCCCATCGTGCCGACCGCCACCACCGCCAGCAGCACGCTCCACAGGTGATGGGCGGCGAGCGGATAGATCAGCAGCACCGTGATCGACCACACCAGCACCAGTCCCGCGGCGCGGAACTGGAAGCGGTCCACCAGCCAGCCACCGGCGAAGTTGCTGATCAGCGCGCCGATGCCGAACGCGCCCACCGCCAGCGGCATCCAGCTTTCCGACACGCCGGTGACGCGCACCAGGGTCGGCGAGAGATAGGTGAATACGCAAAACATGCCGGCAAAGCCGATCGAACCGATCGCCAGGGCCAGCCACACCTGCGGCCGGTTGAACGCGCGCAGCTCGCGCATCGGCGTGGTGCGGGGCTCGTCCGGGTCCGGCTTGAGGAAGCGCGCGATCAGCGCCACGGTGATCACCGCCAGCACGCTCACCAGTCCGAAGGCGATGCGCCAGCTCGCATGCTGGCCCAGCCAGGTGGTCAGCGGATTGCCGACCAGGATCGCGACCGACAGGCCCAGCAGCACCTTGGATACCGCGGCACCGCGTTGCTCCGGCGGGCTGATCGCCGCGGCCACCAGCATCGCCACACCGAAATACGCACCATGCGGCAGGCCGGCGATGAAGCGCGCCAGCAGCGCGATCTCGTAGTTCGGCGCCAGCGCGCTGCCCAGGTTGCCCAGTGCGTAGAAACCCATCAGCAACAGCAGCAGGGTGCGGCGCGGCAGGCGTGCCCCGGCGAAGGCCAGCACCGGCGCGCCGACCACCACGCCGATGGCGTAGGCGCTGATCAGGTGACCGACCTGGCTCTCGGTGATGCCCAGGCCGCGGCTGATCTCCAGCATCAGGCCCATGCTGGCGAATTCGCTGGTGCCGATGGCGAAACCGCCCAGCGAGAGCGCGACCAGGATCAGCAGGCGTTGGGCGGCAGTCAGCCGCGAGGCGAGCGCCTCGTGTGGGTGGTTCATCGCAGGGGATCAACGTGGGGGACGTCTAGTATTGCTGCATGGCAGCACAGTGCAAGTCACAGGCACCCATGCTGCTGCCCGTAGCCGCTCCCTGCGCCAATACGAAGGCGGCAGCACCGCCCCCGTGAAATCGCCGCGTGAACGCAACGATCAGCGCGCCACGCGCGCGAGGAAGTCCCGCACGGCCTCACCCCACGGCGCGGGCGCTTCCATGCCGATCAGATGGCCACTGGCGATTTCGACCTGCTCCGCCCCGGCGATACCGGCGGCGAGCTGGCGCTGGGCGGCGGGCGGTATCAGCCGATCCTCGCGGGTGACCACCACCAGGGTGGGCACCTTGATGTGCGCGAGCTGGGCGCGCGCGTCCGGCCGCGCGGCGACATCGAACTGCGCGCCGGTACCTGCGGGCAGGCCCTGTGCCAGCCCGCCCACCATGGCCTCCACATGTTCAGCCGGCAAGGCTGCCAGGGTGCGTTCCGAGAGGGCCAGCGCCGCCATGATCCGCGCCAGCGCGACATGCGTCTGTGGCAACGGATGCAGCGCCGCGATCGCGATCGCCAGCTGGCGGCTGGACGCCGGTAGTTCGCCCGCGGTGGCGGTGAGCACCAGCGCGGTGACGCGCTGCGGATGGCGCTCGGCCACCCGCATCGCCACCAGTCCCCCCAGGGAATAACCCAGGACGGCGAAGGTCTCCAGACCATCGGCATCGGCCGCGGCCACCAGGGAATCGGCCAAGGTATCGAGGGATAGCGGTGAATCGACCAGTGGCGAAGCGCCGGAACCGGGATAGTCGGCGCCTACCAGGCGATGCCGGCCGGAAAGCGTTTCGAGGATCGGGCCAAAGCTTTCGGCGACCGAGGACGCCGCGCCGTGCGCGAGCAGCAGACCACTGCCACTGCCCAGGACGGAAGTGGCGAGGGAGTATCGGGACATGAAGCACCTTCAGGGAGGAAACGGAAGCCATGCATGCATGGCCATCGTTTTATAGGTCTCCCTCCGGCATGCGCTCCACCGCGTTGCGGACACAATGCCTGCAACAGAGCGTTACGCGCGCACCCGGCTTACTTGCTGCTGACGTACTTCTCGCGGCGGATCTGCGCGCCCGTCAGCCCGGCTTCCTTCAATGCCTCGAAACAGGCATCGACCATGTTCGGGTTGCCGCACAGGTAGGCGATGTCGCTGGCCGGGTCCGGCGCGAACTCCGCCAGGTGCTGCTGCACGTAGCCGTGCCGCGCGTCCGGGTGGGCGCCGTCGGGAATGCCGCGCGAATAGCACGGCACATAGCGGAACGCCGGGTGCGCGTCGGCAAAGGCACGGAAGTCGTCGCCGTACAGCAGTTCCTCGTCGTTGCGCGCGCCCTGCAGCAGCACCACCTCGATGCCGCGCCCGGCGATGGCCTCGGCCAGCAGCGGCAGCATCGAGCGGTACGGGGTCACCCCGGTACCGGTGGCGATCAGCAGGTAACGGCGGTTGTGGTCGCCGGGCTGCAGGCAGAAGCGCCCATAGGGGCCGCTGGCCTGCAGCGGGTGGCCGGGCTCCAGCGCCTCGAACAGCGCGGTGGCGGCGCCGCCGGGGACGAAGCTGACCGCGATCTCCACCGCCTCGCCCGGCCCCAGCGCGTGGTCGTGGATGGTCGCCAGGGAATAGCTGCGCTTGGCGGGGGTGCCGTCGGCGTAGTCGAAATGGACCTGGATGAACTGGCCGGGCTGGAAATCCAGCGGCTGGCCGTCATCACGGACGAAACGGTAGTGGCCGACCGTGGGCGCGATCATGCGGCGGTCGACGAGCTTGAGCGGGAATTGGACGGGCACGGAGGCGGAACAGTCTGTAGCCGGGGCCAGGCCCGCGGGGGGCTTCTATAATAACGGCTGTATTTTCGGAGCGCCGGCCTCCCGGCGAAGGCACGAGCTTGAACCCGGATTCCCGTTCCCAGGCCCCCGCGCTGCGCGTGAAGGACCTGCGCAAGACCTACGACAACGGCGTGCAGGCGCTGCAGGGCGTCTCGCTGGAGGTGCAGGAGGGCGATTTCTTCGCCCTGCTGGGCCCCAATGGCGCCGGCAAGTCCACGCTGATCGGCATCGTCTCCTCGCTGGTGAACCTCAGCCAGGGCCAGGTCGAGGTGTTCGGCACCGACCTGGTACGCGAGCGCAGCGCGGCGATGCGCCTGATCGGCCTGGTCCCCCAGGAGATCAACTTCAACCTGTTCGAGAAGCCTTTCGACATCCTGGTGAACTACGCCGGCTTCTACGGCATGCCGCGCCAGGAGGCCGAGGCGCTGGCCGAGGTCGAGCTCAAGCGCGCGCACCTGTGGGAGAAGGCCCAGGTGATGAGCCGCACGCTGTCCGGTGGCATGAAGCGGCGGCTGATGATCGCCCGCGCGATGATGACCCGCCCGCGCCTGCTGATCCTCGACGAACCCACCGCCGGCGTGGACATCGAGATCCGCCGCGACATGTGGCGGGTGCTGCGTGAGATCAACGCCGCCGGCACCACCATCATCCTGACCACGCATTATCTGGAAGAAGCCGAGAGCCTGTGCCGGCACCTGGCGATCATCAACCACGGCCGCATCGTCGAGCAGGGCCCGATGCGCGCACTGCTGGCCAAGCTCGACGTGGAAGGTTTCCTGTTCGACATCGACGGCGACCTGCCGGCGCAGCTGCCGGTGATCGAGGGCGTGACCCTGCTGGCCAGTGACGCGCATACGCTGGACGTGGAGATGCCGCGGGCGATGGACCTCAACCGCATCTTCGCCGCGCTGCAGGGCGCCGGCATCCGCGTGCGCTCGATGCGCACCAAGTCCAACCGACTGGAGGAGCTGTTCGTGCGCCTCACCGCCAACCTGGAGACCAAGGCATGAGCGCCCAGCAGCCTGTCGTGCAGAGCGACGCCCAGCGCAACTGGAACGCGTTGACGACCATCGTGCGCCGCGAGGTCAAGCGCATCCTGCGCATCTGGGGCCAGACCCTGGTGCCGCCGGCCATCACCATGACCCTGTACTTCCTGATCTTCGGCGGCCTGATCGGCTCGCGCGTGGGCAGCATGGGCGGTTACGACTACATGGCTTTCATCGTCCCCGGCCTGGTGATGATGAGCGTGATCCAGAACAGCTACGGCAACATCTCCTCCTCGTTCTTCGGTGCCAAGTTCGGCCGCCATGTCGAAGAGCTGCTGGTATCGCCGATGCCCAACTGGGTGATCCTGACCGGCTACGTGGCCGGCGCGGTGCTGCGCGGGCTGATGGTGGGCGTGATCGTGCTGATCATCGCGATGTTCTTCACCCCGGTGCGCATCCCGCACCCGCTGGTGACGCTGACCACGGTGCTGCTGGGCGCGACGATCTTCTCGCTGGCCGGCTTCATCAACGCGGTCTATGCGAAGAAGTTCGACGACGTGGCGATCGTGCCGACCTTCATCCTGACCCCGCTGACCTACCTGGGCGGCGTGTTCTATTCGGTGAAGCTGCTGCCCCCGTGGGCGGAGGCGGCCACGCACGCCAACCCGATCTTCTACATGGTCAACGCCTTCCGTTACGGCCTGCTGGGCAGCAGCGACGTGCCGCTGTGGGTGGCTTACACGCTGATGCTCGGCTTCGTCGTCGTGCTGGGCGCGCTCGGCCTGTGGCTGCTGCGCCGCGGCGTTGGCCTGCGTAGCTGAGGAGACGACACCCATGCGCATCCTGGTTCTTGGCGCCGGCGGCACCGGCGGTTATTTCGGCGGCAGGCTGGCCCAGGCCGGGCTGGACGTGACCTTCCTGGTGCGCGAGCGTCGCGCCCATCAGCTCGACCGCGACGGCCTGCGCATCCGCAGCCCGCTCGGTGATGCCGACTTCCCGGTCAAGCACGTCACCGCCGAGTCGGTGGGCGCCGCCGCCGCGGTGGAGCCGTTCGACCTGGTGATCCTCGCCTGCAAGGCCTACGACCTGGGCAGCGCGATCGACGCCATCGCCCCGGCGATCGGCGAGCACACCACGGTGCTGCCGATCCTCAATGGGCTGCTGCACTACAAGGAACTGGACGCGCACTTCGGCCACGCCAACGTGCTCGGCGGACTGTGCTTCATCAGTGCCGCGCAGGGCCCGGATGGCGAGATCCAGCATCTCGGCAAGCCGGCCTCGATCACCTTCGGCGAGCGCGACGGCGCGCACCTGAGCCCGCGCGTACGCGCCTTCGCCGAGGCCTGCGCCCAGGCCGGCATCGACCACGTCGCCTCGCCGGCGATCGCGCAGGAGCAGTGGGTCAAGTTCACCTTCCTGTGCAGCCTGGCCGCCGCCACCTGCCTGACCCGTGCGCCGGTGGGCCGCATTGTTGACACCGAGGATGGCCGCGCGCTGATCAACGGCTTGTACAACGAGACCTTGATCGCCGCCGAAGCGGATGGCCAGGTGATTCCCCTGCCCGCGCGCGACAAGGCGCTGCAGACGTTGCTGGCGCCGGGTTCGGAGCTGAAGGCCTCGATGCTGCGCGACCTGGAAGCGGGCCGGCAGGTGGAAGCGCGGCAGATCGTCGGCGACATGCTTGCCCGCGTGCGCGACACCGGCCGCAATGCGCCGTGGCTGATGGCCGCCTTCGTACACCTGCAGGCGTATCAGCTGGAGCGCATGAGCCGGGCCTGAGGCTGGCTTTCGCATCGCGCTGACGCGCGCCCGGGGATGCTGCCCGCCGGCATCCCCGGCACGCATCCATGAAAATCTTCGAGCAGGTATTCCGCGGCGGCCACGTCGTGGTGATCGTGTTCTTCGTCGCCTGCGCCGCCGGGCTGGTGGCGATGGCCGGCTACGAACTGTGGCACGGTTTCACTCCGGCCATCGCGCAGAGCACGCGCGACCGCTTCAACACCGTGCTTGAAGCGGTCGGCATGCTGACCGTGGCCTTGGTGACACTGGAGCTGGCGCAGACGATCTTCGAAGAAGAAGTGATGCGCGACGTCAAGGTCAGCGGCCCCACGCGCGTGCGCCGTTACCTGTCACGCTTCTTCGTGGTGATCGTCATTGCGCTGGCGATCGAGACGCTGGTGTCGATCTTCGAACTGATGCATGAAGATCCGCGGCAGCTGCCGTATGCCGCCGCGGTGGGCGCGTGCACGGCGATGCTGCTGATCGCCTGGGGCCTGTTCGTGCGCTTGAACCGCAGCGCGGAAGAACTGGAGCCCGAAGCGATGGAAGAAGCCAAGCGCGAGGACCACAAGGTCGCCTGAGCGGCGACCTGACGGCATTGGCTCAGGCGCTGGCGACCGCGAACGGCAGCGGCTGCACGGGCGTCGGCTTGCCATCGGGGCCGAGCGCGATCATCACGAAGTGGCCGCGCGTGCACAGCTTGCGCTCGCCGGTGGCCAGGTCTTCGGCGATCAGTTCCACCTCGACGCGGATGGAGCTGCGGCCGACCTCGACCACGCGGCCGATGGTTTCGACCATCTGGCCCTGGCGGATGGGCAGCTTGAAATCGACCTGGTCCGAGCGTGCGGTCACCACGGTGTGGCGTGAGTAGCGCGCCGCGGCCAGGAACGCGGCCTTGTCCATCCACGCCAGCGCCTGGCCACCGAACAGCGTGCCCATGTGGTTGGTGTGGTTGGGGAACACGATCTCGGCCATGCGCACCTCGGTGGGCGCGATGGCGGGTGCGATGTCGGTGGGGGCGACGGTATCGGGGGAGATGTCGGTCATGGCCGGGAAGCGATGTGGGGGTCGGCGCCATTGTGCACTGGCGGACCTTTTCCCGGTGTATCCCGCCGTACGGTCGGGGCTGAAGCCCCTCCTACAAAGAAAGAAAAGAAAAGGAAGAGGTACAAGAAAAGCAAACGCCCCGAGAGATCCCGGGGCGTTTGCACGATCCATCCACCGAAGAGCCCCCCTTAGTAAGGGGGGCGCGCCGAAGGCGCGGGGGATTGGAGGCGAGAGGAACGGGGCCCGAGGTTTCGCGCAGCGCAACCTCGGGAGCGCGCCCGCTCAGCGGGCTCGCTTTCCCCGCATGCGTTCTTCAGAACGCATGGTCGAACGAGACTTCGCCCTGCACGCCCACCTGGTAGGCCGACACGCGGCGCTCGAAGAAGTTGGTCAGCTCCTGCACGTCCTGCAGCTCCATGAAGGGCAGCGGGTTGCGCACGTTGTACTTCTTCTCCATGCCCAGCTTGGCGAAGTGCTGGTCGGCGCAGTGCTGCAGGTACTGGCGCATGTCGCGGGTCGAGATGCCGGCCACACCGCCCGACAGCACGTCCTCGGCGAACTGCAGCTCGCACTCGATCGCCTCTTCCAGCATCTGGTAGACCTGCTGCTTCAGCTCGTCGTCGAACAGGTCCGGCTCTTCCTCGCGCACCTGGCGCACGGATTCGAACGCGAACTCCATGTGGCAGCTCTCGTCGCGGAACACCCAGTTGGTGCCCGAGGCGAGGCCCGGCAGCAGGCCGCGCGAACGGAAGTAGTACACGTAGGCGAAGGCGGCGAAGAAGAACAGGCCCTCGATGCACGCGGCAAAGCAGATCTGGTTGAGCAGGAACTGGCGGCGCTGCTCGCGGGTCTCGATGCGCTTCAGGCCCTGGATCGAGTCGATCCACTTGAAGCAGAACTCGGCCTTCTTCTTGATCGAGTCGATGTTCTCCACCGCCGAGAACGCCTTGGCGCGTTCGGCCGGATCCGGCAGGTAGTTGTCGAGCAGGGTCAGGTAGAACTGCACGTGCAGCGCTTCTTCATACAGCTGGCGCGACAGGTACATGCGCGCTTCGGGCGCATTGAGGTGCTGGTACAGGTTCAGCACCAGGTTGTTCGACACGATCGAGTCGCCGGTGGCGAAGAACGCGACCAGGCGGTGGATCAGGTGGCGATCGGCCGGGGTCATCTTCGAGTGCAGGTCGGAGATGTCGATCTGGAAGTTGATCTCCTCCACCGTCCAGGTGTTCTTGATCGCGTTGCGGTACATCTCATAGAACTGCGGGTAGCGCATCGGACGCAGGGTCAGTTCGAAACCCGGGTCGAGCAGCATCTGGCGGCGTTGTTCGGACATGTTCTATTGCCTTGTATTGCTCCGCCAGGCGGCGGAAGTATGCGGAATTGGCGGGGACAACCCACCACACACGGGTGGCGCGGACGCGAGCATCGCGTTGCGCCCCCACCGTGTCCTTGCTTCTGATCAATCCCCACGAAGGGCCGGGCGTGCCCGGCCCACGCGGTTTACTGGCAAGCCTCGCAGGCTTCCGGATTCTCCAGCGAGCAGGCCACCGCCTCGACCGGGGTATAGGTGCTGACCGTGGTCTTGGCGATCTTGGTCGCCGGACGCGAACGCAGGTAGTAGGTGGTCTTGACGCCCTGCTTCCACGCGTACATGTACATGGAGGACATCGCGCCGATGTTCGGGCTTTCCATGAACAGGTTGAGCGAGGCGGACTGGTCGATGAAGGCGCCACGTTCGGCGGCCATGTCGATCAGCGAGCGCATCGGCAGCTCCCACGCGGTGCGGTAGACCTGGCGCAGCGTCTCCGGAATCTGCGCGATGCCCTGGATCGAACCCTCGGCGAGCTTGATGGTGTCGCGCATTTCCGCGGTCCACAGGCCCAGGCGCTTCAGTTCGTCCACCAGGTAGCGGTTGACCTGCAGGAAGTCGCCCGACAGGGTCTCGCGCTTGAACAGGTTCGACACCTGCGGCTCGACGCACTCGTAGCAGCCGGCGATCGAGGCGATCGTCGCGGTCGGCGCGATGGCGATCAGCAGCGAATTGCGCAGGCCGTGTTCCTTGATGCGCGCACGCAGGGCCTCCCAGCGCTCGCCGTTCTCCGGAGTGACACCCCAGGCGTCGAACTGCAGCTCGCCATTGGCGGCACGGGTATCGCCGAACGACGGGTGCTTGCCGCGCTCGGCGGCCAGCTCGCAGGAGGTTTCCAGCGCGTGGAAGTAGATCGTCTCGGCGATCTTCTGCGACAGCGCGCGCGCCTCGGCCGAGTCGAACGCCAGGCGCTTGCGGAAGAACACGTCCTGCAGGCCCATGCAGCCCAGGCCGACCGGACGCCAGCGCAGGTTGCCGCGACGCGCGGTCTCGATCGGGTAGAAGTTCAGGTCGATCACGCGGTCGAGCTGGCGCACGGCCAGGCGCACGGTCTCGGCCAGCTTGTCGAAGTCGAAATCGCCGTATTCGTCGAAGTGGCGGCCGAGGTTGATCGAGCCGAGGTTGCACACCGCGGTCTCGTCGTTGGAGGTGATCTCCAGGATCTCGGTGCACAGGTTCGACAGATGGATCACATTGCCGGCGCGCAGGGTCTGGTTGCTGGCCTTGTTGCACTTGTCCTTGAACGTCATCCAGCCGTTGCCGGTCTCGGCCAGCGTGCGCATCATCCGCGCGTACAGCTTGCGCGCCGAGATGGTGCGCTGGGCCTTGCCCTGGGCCTCGGCCTGGACGTAGGCGGCCTCGAAGGCGTCGCCGTACAGGTCGGTCAGCTCCGGCACGATGCGCGGATCGAACAGCGACCATTCCTGGTCGGCCTCGACACGCTTCATGAACAGGTCCGGCACCCAGTTGGCCAGGTTGAGGTTGTGGGTACGGCGGGCCTCGTCACCGGTGTTGTCGCGCAGTTCGAGGAAGTCCTCGATGTCGGCGTGCCAGGTTTCCAAATACACGCAGGCCGCGCCCTTGCGCTTGCCGCCCTGGTTCACCGCGGCGACCGAGGAGTCCAGCGTCTTCAGCCACGGCACGATGCCGTTGGAGTGGCCGTTGGTCGACTTGATCAGCGAACCACGCGAACGCACGCGGGTGTAGCTGACGCCGATGCCGCCGCTGAACTTCGACAGCTGGGCGATATCGCCGTACTTGGAATAGATCGACTCCAGCGAATCCTGCGGCGAGTCCAACAGGAAGCACGAGGACAGCTGCTCGTGGGTGGTGCCGGAGTTGAACAGGGTCGGCGAGGATGGCAGGTAGTCCAGGTTGCCCATGCGCTTGTACAGCGCCAGGGCTTCCGGCACGTCTTCGCTCAGCGCGCTGGCGATGCGCAGGAAGAACTGCTGCGGGGTCTCGATGACCTTGCGGGTGTGCGGATGGCGCAGCAGGTAGCGGTCGTACAGCGTGCGCAGGCCGAAGTAGTCGAAGTGCAGGTCCAGCGAGATGTCGATCGCATCATTGAGCTTGCGCGCGTTGGTCTGCACGAAGTTCAGCAGGCGGTCGTTGATCAGGCCGACCTCGTGGCCACGGGCCACGGACTGCGAGAAGGCGTGGATCTCCTGGCCGGAGACTTCCTTGGCGATGTAGTTGGCCAGCAGACGCGCGGCCAGGCGGCCGTACTCCGGCTCCTCGCCGATCAGCAGCGCGGCGGTGCGGATGGACAGCTCGTCCAGCTCACGGGTGCTGGCGCCGTTGTACAGGCCGGAGATGGTGCGGGTGGCCACGCGCATCGGGTCCACCGCGTGCAGGCCCTCGCAGCAGCGCTGCACGGCACGCACGATCTTGTTCAGATCCACCGGCTCGATCGTGCCGTTGCGCTTGGTCACGCCCATGACCGTGGCGGTCGGTGGCGACGTGAGCAGGAACTGGGCGTCTTTCTCGGTGGTAGCGGCGGAAGTTTCGGGCGAGGTCACGGCTCTGTTCTCCATGAATGAGGCACGCGGTCGTCTACGGGGGCAGACGACGAGGGGCCGGGCATCGGAGATTGGTCGGACGGCGTCGCGAAAGCTGCGACACCCGGGTCGCTACCCGGGTAGAGCTTCCGCTTCACCGCACCTTCCCACCGGGATGCCACGGCCGGCGCCGCGCGTGGTGCATTGCACGCGGCCATCGGTCCATTCCAGGGGTTGCCCATCGGGGGTTGCCTGCCTGTAAGGGAAGAACGCGAACTAGTGTCGCGCCGCTCCGACGAACCCAAGATAGTGGGGTCGCCCCCACGCGTCAACACACGATGTTGGGTGATTTGCCCAAGCCCTTACCCGGCGCGCCATTGGGTTTTGTCAAGTATTTCTTCACCCGCCGGGACTGCGCGGAACCACCGCCACGGGCGGCTTTCAACGGCTCGGCGATGGCCCTGCGACATCGTGCCACTGCACCGCGGCGAGCGCTTCGCGCAGCTTGGCCTGGGCCGCCTCGACCGCGAACGGGGCTTGCCGCGGCGGGTCGTAGACCTCCGGGCGGGTGCCGCTGACGACCAGGTCGATCGCCACGCAGTGGCCGTGGCGCATGCCGCGATAGCCGTCCACCTGGAGATAGTGGCTCATCGCCGCGTCGGCGGCGTGGAAGTGGACGAAGCCGACCCCGTCCAGCACCACCGGCTCGGGGGTGCCCTGGGCCTCGGCCGGGGCCTGCATGCAGCTGGCCACCGCCTGCGGGTCGTCGCTGCGACCCACGCGCAGCTCGGCGGCGGTGATTTCGTTGGAGCCCGCCAGCAGCAGCGCCGCCAGCGGCG
>DJAN01000161.1:4285-4457 GCA_002429615.1 Lysobacteraceae bacterium UBA6001 | reverse complement strand
GCGCAGGTTGAAGAACAGCTTGCGCTGCGCCTTGGTCGTGGCGACCTTGACGATGCGCCAGTTCTTCAGGATGAACTCGTGCATCTCGGCACGGATCCAGTGCACGGCAAAGCTCACCAGGCGCACGCCCATGTCGGGGTCGAAACGCTTGACCGCCTTCATCAGGCCGATG
>DJAN01000161.1:467-4085 GCA_002429615.1 Lysobacteraceae bacterium UBA6001 | reverse complement strand
CTTCATCAGGCCGATGTTGCCTTCCTGGATGAGGTCGCCCAGCTGCAGGCCGTAGCCGTTGTAGCCGCGGGCCACGTGGACGACGAAGCGCAGGTGCGAATGCACCAGCTCGCGCGCCGCATCCAGGTCTTCGCCATCGCGGAAGCGGCGTGCCAGCGCCTGTTCGTCATCGACCGACAGCACCGGGATCTGGTGCACGGCACCGATGTAGGCATCCAGCGAGCCGAGCGCGCTGGGGATCGGAAGATTGTTTGCCACAAGGGCAGTAGAGGTGTTCTGGCTCATAGGGGCTCATCTTAGCAGTCACCCAATTGGACTGCTAAAGGGGTGGGAAGTTCCTCAGTGTTTCGCCTGCAGAACAACGGCTCATAAACGCCAGCCATTGTTCCAACCTCTATGTCATTAAAATCAATGACATATCTCATCTTGAGGCGTCGGGAACGTTTTCAAGGGCGCCCAGTGTACGAACCGGCCGTTCAACCGGCGTGACGCGCCGATGGCAGTCCGACACGCCCTGCTCAGACCCCGCGTGGGGCCCGGAAGTTCAGGCCGGCGGCAGGGCGTCGGAGAAGGCCGAGCGCGGCGGCAGCCGCCAGTCCACCGCCCCGGTGCCGCGACGCTGCAGGTAGTCGTTGGCGGCGGAGAAGTGCTTGCAGCCGAGGAAGCCGCGGTGCGCGGACAGCGGCGAGGGATGCGGCGCCTTCAGCACCTTGTGCCGGCGCGGGTCGATGACCTTGCCCTTGGCCTGGGCGTAGCTGCCCCACAGCAGGAACACCAGGCCCTCGCGCTCACGGTTGAGCACGTCGACGACGTGGTCGGTGAAGCCCTCCCAGCCCTTGCCCTGGTGGGCGCCGGCACGGCCTTCCTCGACGGTGAGCACGGCATTGAGCAGCAGCACGCCGCGCTGGGCCCAGGGCAGCAGGCAACCGTGGTCCGGCCGTGGCAGGCCGAGGTCGGTCTCGATTTCCTTATAGATGTTCAGCAGCGACGGCGGCACCGGCACGCCCGGCTGCACCGAGAAGCACAGGCCATGCGCCTGGCCGTAGCCGTGATACGGATCCTGGCCGAGGATCACCACCTTCACCGCGTCGAACGGCGTGGCATCGAATGCGGCGAAGATCTGCGGCCCGGGCGGAAAGATGTGCGCACCGGCGGCTTTGCGCTGGCGCAGGAACGCGGACAGCTCACGCATCTCCGGACGCTGCAGCCAGTCCCCCACCCGCGCCTTCCACGACGGCTCCAGCTGGATCCGTGCCGCTTCGGTCACAGCATCACGACCTGGTCGTCCAGGCGCGCCAGGCGCAGCTGGAACAGCACCTTGGTCACCAGCAGGCGTTCCTCGATCGGCTTCTGCACCAGGTCGTTGGCACCTGCACGCAGCAGCTCGGACTGGTTGTACGGATTGCTGTCGCCGGTCATCACCAGCACCGGCAGGCGGCGCTTGCCGTAATCGAAATCGACCCGGATGCGCTCGACCACGTCGCGGCCGTTCAATTCACCCTTGAGGGTGACGTCGGTGAGCACCAGGTCGATGCGGCGCTCGGTGCGTCCAAGCGACTCGGCCGTAAGCATCGAGAACGCCTCCTCGGCGGTGATCACGTGCATCACCTTCAGCTGCTGGCGTTCGAGCATGCGCTTGGTCGCTTCGGCGACCACGCGGCTGTCTTCGATGTACAGCACCGTCGCCCCCACCACCGGCTCGGGCTGCACATAGCCACGGATGAAGGTGGCCAACGCCTCGTGGCCCAGCGACTTGTCGAAATAGTCGGTGACGTATTCGGTGAAACGACGCTCGACCAGATGCTGCTGCGCATCGCCGGACACCACGATGACCGGCACGTAGGCCTGCCCCGCCGCTTCGCGCACGCTGCGCGCCAGCGCCAGGCCATCGCCATCGGGCAGCGACAGCGAGGTGGTGACCAGGTTCACCGCACCGGCGGCCAGCGCATCGCGCGCCTCGGCGATGCTCGCGCAGCCGACCACCTCGACCGCCGGCAGCTCGCGCTGCAGCACGTCGGCGATCAGCTTGCGCACCAGCTTGGAACCATCGACCACCATGACGCGCGGCGCGTCGCTGATCAGATGCTTGAGATCGGGATTGCGCATGCGGCCCTCAGGTCTCGGTCGGGCGAGTCTGACGCAGGAAGTGTCCGGTCACCAGCCAGGCGCCGAGCCAGCCCAGCAGGACGGTCCCCACCAGCACCATGCCGCCGTGCAGCAGGTCCAGCCCGTGCAGGGCGAACTGGCTGCCATAGCTGTCGGCGAGCGCGGCCAGCGGCGCGCGCAGCGCGATGCCTGCCACGCCCAGCAGGCCCAGCGCGACCAGCCCGGCGCCGAAGCCGTACCACGCGCCCAGATACAGGAACGGGCGGCGGATGAAGCCATCGCTGGCGCCGAGCAGCTGCAGCACGCCGATTTCCTCGCGCCGGCCCTGGATGTCCAGGCGCACGGTGTTGCCGACCACCAGCACCGCGCCCAGGCCAAGCAGCACCGACAGCACCTGCACCAGGCGGCCACCGAAATGCAGCCAGTTGTCCAGGCGGGTGCGCCAGACGGCGTCGTGCTGCACCAGGTCGGCCTGCGGCGTCGCCTGCAGCGACTCGGCCAGGGCCGCGTCGTTGCTGCCGGCAGCCGGGGTGACGATGAGCAAGGTCGGCAGCGGGTTGTCGCCAAGCGCGTCGATGGCCTCGTCAAGGTGCGCGTTCTCGCGCAGCTCGGCCAGCCCCTGCTCCGGGGTGCGCACCGTCACCGCGCCGACATCGGAACGACCGCGCCACTGCTCGGCCAGCGCCTGCGCGGCGGCGGCGTCGATGTCGTGCTTGAGGAACACGTTGAGGTCGCGGGTCTGCTGCACGCTGCCGGCCAGATGCCGCACGTTGTCCAGCGCGATCGACAGGCCCAGCGGCAGCGCCAATGCCAGCGCCATCACCATGATGGTGAGCAGCGTGGCCCATGGCTTGCGCAGCGCGCGGCCCAGGCTGAAGGCGATGCTGTGCAGATGGTGGTCGAACCATACCGACAGGCGCGACGGCGCGGCGTTCTGGGCGGCGTGGTTCATTCGGCCAGGTCCTGCGGGGAGATGTCGTCCACCAGCCGGCCGTGGTCCAGCACCAGCACGCGCTTGCGCATCTGCTTGAGCAGGGCCAGGTCGTGGCTCACCACCAGCACGCTGGTGCCGCGCGCGGGCAGCTCGGCGAACAGCTGCATGATCTCCGCGGCCAGGGTGGGGTCGAGATTGCCGGTGGGTTCGTCGGCCACCAGCAGGCGCGGCTCGGAGACGATCGCGCGGGCGATGCCCACGCGCTGCTGCTCACCCGCCGACAGCTGTGCCGGCAGCGCCTTCTCGCGATCGGCCAGGCCGATGCGTTCCAGTGCCGAACGCACCCGCTTGCCGATTTCCGCGCGCCGGGTGCCGCGCAGGATGAGCGGCAGGGCGACGTTCTCGGCGATGCTGCGGTCGTGCAGCAGGCGATGGTCCTGGTGCACCGCGCCGACCTCGCGACGGTGCAGCGCCACGCGCCCACCGCGCACCTTCAGCAGGTTGCGTTCGCCGAACACCACCGCGCCGCGGCTGGGCCGCTCGCTCAGGTGGATCAGCTTGAGCAGGGTGCTCTTGCC
>DJAN01000161.1:0-289 GCA_002429615.1 Lysobacteraceae bacterium UBA6001 | reverse complement strand
CTTGAGCAGGGTGCTCTTGCCAGCGCCGGAGTGGCCGGTGACGAACAGCATCTCACCGGCCCCGACCTCGAAGCTGACGTCGATCAGGGCCTGGTGGCCCCCGGCGTATTGCTTGCTGACGTTGTCGAAGCGCAGGACGGTCATTCAGCAATTATGCCGGAGCGATCACCGATTGCGCCGCCGGCAATCGCCCCAACTGTCGCGTCCGTCCGCCGGCGGCCTCAGCCGCCGGACACCAGCGAGCGCAGCTTGCGTCCCAGACGGGTCAGGAACGAACCGTTCCCCGCCG
>DJAN01000162.1 GCA_002429615.1 Lysobacteraceae bacterium UBA6001 | reverse complement strand
ACACCGCCGAAGTCGAGCCAGCGGTCATCCAGCGTGCTCCAGTCCTCGGCGCCGACGCTGGCGTCGCTGCGGCTGCCGGTGCCGATCGCGGTGCTGGCATCGCGCCCGGCGATCAGGTCCAGGGTCTGTGCGGTGACCGCATCGCGCGACTGCGTCAGTGCGGCATCGCTGCCGTTGCTGGCGGCCACGCCGGACAAGCTCGCGTCGCGGCCGCGTGCGATCAGTGAGTACGCCTTGGCCGCCTTGGCCTGCGCCAGCGGGTAGGCCTGCGCGGTGCTGCCGCTGTCCAGCGAGGTGTTGACCTGGCCGGTGCTGGCGTCCTGGCTGCCGGCGCCGAGCTGGCGCGCGATCATCGCCGACAGCCCCAGGCCCTTGCCCTCGGTCAGCGCCTTGGACATCTGCTGGTCGTACATGTCGCGGAAGGTCTGGTTCTCGCCGGGGAACAGCGAGTCGCCGAAGCTGGCCTCGCGCATGCTCTTGACCAGCATCTGCGCGAACTGGCCTTCGAGCTGGCGCGAGACGGTCTCGATCTTCTGCGGATCGTTCTGCGTCTTGGGCGCCAGCTCCAGCGGTGAGCGGGTGATCTGCATCAGATCACCTCCAGCTCCGCGGTCAGCGCGCCGGCCTGCTTGAGTGCTTCCAGGATCGCGACCAGATCGCCCGGCGCGGCGCCGACTTCGTTCACCGCGCGCACGATCTGGTCCAGCGTGGTGCCGCCGGCGAACTTGAACATGCGGCTGCCCTCGGCGCTGGCGCTGATGGTGGACTGCTGGGTGACGGTGGTCTGGCCGTTGGCGAAGGCGCCCGGCTGGCTGACGTTGCTGTTCTCGCTGATGGTCACGGTGAGCGAGCCGTGCGCGATGGCGGCGGGCATCACCCGCACCTGCGAGCCGATCACCACAGTGCCGGTGCGCGCGTTGACGATGACCTTGGCCGCGGCCTCGCCGGGCGAGAGCTCCACGTTCTCGATGCGCGCCAGCAGGCCGATGCGCGCGCCCGGATCGGTCGGCGCACGCACCGCCACGGTGACGCCATCCACGGCGCGGGCGGTGCCCTGGCCGAAGGTGTTGTCGATCGCCGCGACCATGCGCGAGACCGTGGTGAAATCGTTCTGGTGCAGGTTCAGCGTGATCTCGCCGCTGTGGTCGAACACATCCGGCAGCGCGCGCTCGACGGTGGCGCCGTTGGGAATGCGGCCCACGCTGGGCACGTTCACCGACACCTTCGAGCCGTCCTTGCCCTGCGCGCCGAAGCCGCCGACCACCAGGTTGCCCTGGGCAATGGCGTAGACCTGGCCGTCGGCGCCCTTCAGCGGCGCCATCAGCAGCGAGCCGCCGCGCAGCGAGATCGCATTGCCCAGCGAGGAGACGGTGACGTCGATCGGCTGGCCGGGTTTGGCGAACGGCGGCAGCTCGGCGTGGATCGCCACCGCGGCCACGTTCTTCAGCTGCGGATTGACGTTCGCCGGGACGTTGACGCCCAGCTCGCCGAGCATGTTCTTCAGGCTCTGCACGGTGAAGGGCGCCTGGCTGGTGCGATCACCGGTGTTGTCCAGGCCGACCACCAGGCCGTAGCCGACCAGCGCGTTGCCGCGCACGCCGCCGACCTGGGCCAGGTCCTTGATCCGCTCGGCGGCGGCCGGCGCGCAGGCGCCGATGGCCAGCAGCAGGACGGCGGAGACACGCAGGGTGGCGGAGACGAGGTTCATGGCGATGCTCTGTAATGACTCAGTACGGCGACAGCGCCGAATTGAAGAAACGACCGAACCAGCCCATCGCGTTGGACTGCGCCACCGCGCCGCGGCCGCCATAGGCGATGCGCGCGTCGGCGACCTTGCTGGACGGGATGCTGTTGTCGGTGGCGATGTCGGCGGCGCGCACGATGCCCTGGATCTGCACCAGCTCGTCGCCCTGGTTCAGGCGCAGCTGCTTCTGGCCCTGCACGACCAGGTTGCCGTTGGGCAGGCGCTGGATCACCGTGACCGTGACGCTGCCCTGCAGCTTGTTGCTCTGCGCGCTCTGGCCCTTGCCGTCGAAGCTGCGCTCGCCCTTGGCGGTGTTCTTCAGCAGCTCCTGGCCGTTGTAGGTCACCGGCAGGCCGAGGATCGTCGGCGAGGCCATCTCGATATCGCTGTTCTTGCTGATGCCGGTGGTGGCGCTGGTGGTGGCGGTGGTGCTTTCGACCAGCGTGATGGTCAGCAGGTCGCCGACATCGCGCGCGCGGCGGTCGCCATACAGCTGCAGGCCGGGGCCGGCGGCATAGATCGCGCCGGCGCTGGGTTGGGACTGCGGCGGCATGATCGGCTGCACCGGCGCCATCGCCGGGAACGGCTTCACGTCGCCGGCGATCACGCAGCCGCCGAGCAGCGCGCAGGTCGCGGCGGCGACGGCGAGGCGGGCGAGGGAGGGCAGGGTGTTCATCACGGTCACCGCCAGGCGTCAGACGTTGTTGTTGAGATAGCCGAGCATGGAGTCGGTGGTGGAGATCGCCTTGGCGTTCATCTCGTAGGCGCGCTGGGTCTCGATCATGCTGACCAGCTCCTCGACCACGTTGACGTTGCTGCCTTCCAGCGCGCCCTGCACGGTGGTGCCCAGGCCGTTGAGGCCGGGCGTGCCGTTCTGCGCCGGGCCGGAGGCGGTGGTCTCGACGTAGAGGTTCTCGCCCTTGGACTGCAGGCCGGCGGGATTGATGAAGTCGGTCAGCGTGAGCGAGCCGATCTCCAGCGCGCCGGTCTGCCCGGCGACCTGCGCGGTCACGGTGCCGTCGCTGCCGATGGTGATCGACTCGGTGCCTTCCGGAACCTGGATGCCCGGCTGGATCGGGTAACCGCTGTTGGTCACCAGCTGGCCCTGGTCGTTGATCTGGAAGTTGCCGTCGCGGGTGTAGGCGGAGGTGCCGTCGGGCATCTGCACCTCGAAGAAGCCGCGGCCGTTGACCATCACGTCGAGCGCGCGGTCGGTCTGCTGCTGGCTGCCCTGTTCGAAGGACTTGGAGGTGGAGACCACGCGTACGCCGGTACCCAGCTGCAGGCCGGAAGGCAGGTTGGTCTGCGCCGAGGTGGCGCCACCGGGGGCGCGGACCTGTTGGTACAGCAGGTCCTCGAAGCTGGCGCGGTCGCGCTTGAAGCCGGTGGTGTTGGTGTTGGCCAGGTTGTTGGAGATGACCGACATGCGCGTCTGCTGCGCATCCAGTCCGGTCTTGGCGACCCACAAAGCCTGATTCATTGCCGATTCCTCGTTTGGCGTCGGCCCGTTGGCCGTCCACGCCGTGGGTAATGCATGCCGCGTGCCAGAACCGCGCCGGAATACCGGCGCACCGGCCTCAGCCGCTCAGTTTCAGCAGGGTGTTGGCCGACTGCGCGTTCTCGTCGCCGTGCTTGATCACCTTCACCTGCATCTCGAACTGCCGCTGCAGCTGGATCATCTGCACCAGCGCGCCGGCGGCATCGACGTTGCTGCCTTCCAGCGAGCCGCTGTTGACCGCCTTGCCCTGGGCCTGGGTGAAGGCCTGCTGTGGATCGCTGCTGACGTTGCGCATCAGGCCATCCAGGCCGCGGGTCAGGCGGTCGGAGGTGGCGCTGACCACGCGCAGGCGGCCGACGTTGGCCTGGGTCGCCGCGCTTTCGCCGAGCGGGGTGATCGACACGGTGCCGTCGCTGCCGATCTCCAGCGCCTGGTGCGGCGGGATCACCATCGGATTGCCGTTCTCGTCCAGCACCGCGCGGCCGCTGGAGGTGACCAGCTGGCCGTTCGGGGTCAGCGACAGCTCGCCGCCACGCGTATAGGCCTCGCTGCCGTCCTTGGCCTGCACCGCCAGCCAGGTGTCCGGTTGCAGCGAGACGTCCAGTGCGTTGCCGGTGACCTTCTGCGAACCGAGCCCGGCGTCGAAGCCCTGGTCGATGTGCATGGCGTTGACGCGCGAGGGAAAGCCGTCGCCGCGGATCGGCATCGCCTGCGTGTTGGCCAGCGCGGCCTTGAAGCCGTTGGTGTCGACGTTGGCGAGGTTCTGCGACACCGTGCCCTGGGCCTGCAGCGAGGCACGGGCGCCGGTCATCGCGACGTAGAGGGCTTTGTCCATGGCGGTCTCCGGCCAGCCGCCACGCCGACCCGCGAGTGCGGATCAGCGTGCGGCGATCACGATCAGCGGATGTTGATGATGGTCTGGGTGACCTGGTCCTGGGTCGAGATCATCTGCGCGTTGGCCTGGAAGTTGCGCTGCGCGACGATCATGTTCACCAGCTGCTCGGTCAGGTCGACGGTGGACGATTCCAGCGAGCCGGACTCGATCTGGCCGAAGTCCGAGCTGCCCGGCGCACCGGTACGCGGCGAACCGGAGGCGTAGCTCTCGGCCCACATCGTGTTGCCCTGCTGCGACAGACCCTGCGGATTGGTGAACGTGGTCAGCGCGACCTGGCCCAGTGCCTTGTCGGCACCGTTGGAGTAGCGCGCATAGACCACGCCGGTGGTGTCGATGCTGATCTCGTTGAGCTTGCCGCTGGCATAGCCGTCCTGGCGGGTGTCGCGCAGCGCGAACGACTCGCCGTACTGGGTCGAGCCGCTGACATCCAGCGACATGCTGAGCACGCCGGCGCCGGTGCTCGGCGTGTACGGATCCAGGGTGATCTTGCCGTCGGTCGGGCTGGTCAGCGCGCCGCTGTCGGAGAACTGCAGCGTGGTCGGGGTGCCGACCGAGGTGCCGTCGACGTAGTTGTAGACCTGCCATTCGTTGGCATTGGCGGTCTTCACGAAGTACGAGGTCTGGGTGTGGCTCACGCCCAGCGAGTCGTACACGTTGATGCCGCCGGTCGAGTAGTTGTAGCTGTTCGAATCGGACGGATCGAAGGTCGCCACGGTCGGCTCGGCGGCATTGCCGGGCAGGGTGAAGCCGAGGTTGACCGTGGTGGTCTGCTTCGGCGCCGCGTCGGTGGTGAGCAGCTGCAGGTCGGTCAGGCGGCCGACGTCGAAGCCGTTGCCGTTGGTGTTCGGCGCATAGACCTGCAGGCGTGCGCCTTCCGGGTTGACCACGTAGCCATTGGCATCGGTCTGGAAGTTGCCGGCACGGGTGTACAGGCGCTCACCATTCATCGACATGGTGAAGAAGCCTTCGCCGGAAATCGCCAGGTCCAGGCTGCGCCCGGTCGGGTCGATGTTGCCCTGCGAGAACTGCTGGGCCACGTTGCTGACCCGCACGCCGGAGCCGACCGCATTGCGCGACAGGCCATAGGCGGTGCTCTGGAACATGTCGGCGAACTCGGCGCGCGACTCCTTGAAGCCGGTCGTGTTGACGTTGGCGATGTTGTTGGAAGTGACGTTGAGGTCGGCGTTGGCGGCGTTGATGCCGGACAGCGAAGTGTTGAAGCCCATTGGGAACTCCTGGTTGCGCGGGTGCCGGCTCAGCTGACGCGGAGCACGTAACTGATCGGGGCGGTGCCCAGCCCCTTGAGGTTGAGGTACAGGCCGTCGGAGCCGACGGTGACGCTTTCGACCGGGGCCTGGATGTAGGTGGAGATGGTGCTGTCGGTACCGCTGGTATCGGTGTGGGTGGCGGTGACGCCATAGGTGCCGGCGGCCATGCGGTTGCCGTTGGCGTCGGTGCCGTCCCACGAGAAGTTGACTTCACCGGCGGCGCTGGCCTGCACGCTGATGGTCTTGATCTTGGTGCCGTTGGCGTCGGTGATGTCGAAATTGACCGTGCCGGCGCTCGGCGCGGCGACCACGCCGCTGACCGAGCCGGTGTCGTCCAGCGCCATCTTCGCCGACGGCACCAGCACCTCGTGTCCGACCAGCTGCGCGCCGCGCAGCACCTGGTCGCTGCTCAGCGAACTGGAGAAGCTGTTGACCGTGGTGTTGAGGTCGGTGATGCCCTGCACGGTGGAGAACTGCGCCAGCTGGCCGAGGAACTCGCTGTTCTCCATCGGCTTGAGCGGGTCCTGGTGCTGCAGCTGTTCGGTCATCAGGCGCAGGAAGTCGGCCTGGCCCAGCGACTCTTCCTTGCTGGTGGTGCTGCTGCTGGAGGTGAGGCCGAGGGAGGAATAGATGTCCGAGGCGATCGTGCTCATGGTGGATTCCGATGCGGTCTAGCGCGGAAAGGAGGGTCAGCGACCCATCGTCAGGGTGGCCAGCGCCAGTTCCTTGGCGGTGTTGAGGACTTCCACGCCGGCCTGGTAATTGCGCGAAGCCGAGATCAGGTTGACCATCTGCGCGACCGGGTCGACGTCGGGCGAATACACGTAGCCATCGGCATCGGCGAGCGGGTGGCCGGGTTCGTAGCGCTTGATCGGCGGCGCGCCGGTGGTGGTGACTTCCTTGACCTTCACCCCGGTCAGGCTTGGGTCCTGCGCGTTCGGCGTGGCCTGGAAGATCGGTTCGATCGGCTTGTAGGCCGCTTCGGCCGAACCGGCGACGGAATCGGCATTGGCGAGGTTGGAGGCGATCGTGCTCATGCGCACCGACTGCGCCTGCAGCGCCGAACCGGCGACATCGAAGATGGGCAGGTTGCTCATGGCTTAGGACCCCGTGATCGCGGTGAGCATGTTCTTCACCTTCGACTCCAGGAAGCTGAGCGAGGCGCGGTATTCCAGCGCGGCGCGGCCGTAGGCGGCGCGCTCGGCATCCGGATCGACGGTGTTGCCGTCCAGGCTGGGCTGGTCGGCCTGGCGGGTGATCTGGAACGGGTTGAGCCCGGCGATCTCGCCACTGCGGATGTGGCCTTCGCTGGTCGTGGCCATGCCGTCGCCGCTGGCCGCTTCGCGCGCGGCACCGGCGGCCTTCAACGCGGTGTTGAAGTCCAGGTCCTGGGCCTTGTACCCGGGCGTATCGACATTGCTGAGGTTGCTGGCGATGAGCTGCATGCGCTGCTCACGCAGCGGCAGCGCATCGGCATGCACCCCCAGGTAGGAAGCGATCGGATTGGACACGGCCTTGCTCCGGCGGATCGTTGCCAGGGAACAGGCAAGAGCTGTGCCAGAAAGCACGCCCGGTGCCGCCGCGTGCGGCCGGGAGGGGCGGGAGCGGCAGGCGTAGACCCGGTGTCCGGGCCCTGCGCCTGCCATCCCGGAACGCGGGATCAGGCCTCGGCGACGTCGCGGAGGCGTTCGAGCACGTACTCGGCCAGCTCGTGCGCGCTGTACTTGGCGACGAAGGCGTTGGCGCCGACCTGCTCGACCATGGCGTTGTTGAACACGCCCGACAAGGACGTGTGCAGCAGCACATAGAGGCCGGACAGGCCAGGGTGGCGCCGGATTTCCGTCGTCAGGGTGTAGCCATCCATGGCGGGCATCTCGATGTCGGAGATCACCATGGCATAGCGTTCGGCCGGGTCCTCGCCGGCGGCCAGTACCTGCAAGAGGTGGTCCAATGCCTGGCGGCCATCGGAGAGCAGGGTGGCGCCGACGCCGAGCTGGTCGAGCACGCTGCGGATCTGCTGGCGCGCCACGCGCGAATCGTCCACCACCAGCACCTGCAGCTGGCGGTCGGTCTCCAGCGCCATGGACGGGTCGATCTGGATGTCGGTCTCGACCTGGGCGATGTCGGCCAGCACGCTTTCCACGTCGATCACCTGGATCAGCTCGCCCTGGAAGCGGGTCACCGCGGTCAGATAGGTCGCCTCGGCGCCGAGTTCCGGCGGCGGATGGATGTCCTCCACCGCGATGTTGACGATGCGCTCCACGCCGCTGACCAGGAAGCCCTGCACCGAGCGGTTGAACTCGGCCACCACCAGGTAGCCTGGGGCGCCCTCGCTGCCCGGTGCGCGCTCGGGGTGGCCGATCGCCACGCCCAGGTCGAGCACCGGCACCGAACGCCCGCGCACGTCGGCGACACCGGCGAATTCGTTGGGCAGGCCGGGCACCTGGAACAGGTCCGGGCGCCGCAGTACTTCCTGCACCTTGAACACGTTCACGCCAAAAAGCTGACGGCCGCCGAGGCGGAACAGCAGCAGTGCCAGGCGGTTATGGCCGGCCAGGCGGGTGCGTTGGTCGATGCGGTTGAGCAGGTCATGTGACATGTAGGCGTTATCGGTTGGGCGGGCGGGGAACTTGAGGGCGGCGGCGGGCTGGCGGCGAGTCGTTCGGTCCTGCCGTGGCGACGGCCTCATTTACATGAGGGGTGGCGGAGGCGAGGGCGCGCGGCACACCTCTTGCATCACCGCTCGCGTCATTCCGCCTGGAGCGCGCCATGCGCCGCCACATCCGCCTGATCCTGATCCTGCTCGCCGTCGCACCCGGCGTGGCCCTCGCCGACGGCTTCCAGCCGGTGGAGAGCATCCGCGCGGCAGCGCTCTCCGCCCTGGGCGTGGATGCGGCCGATGCCGAGACCACGCTGGACCCGGGCCTGCGCATGCCGGCGTGTCCGGTGCCGCTGCAGGCGCAGCCGGGCAACGGCAGCACCGTCGAGGTCGGTTGCCCGCAGGCGGCCGGCTGGCGGCTGTTCGTGCCGGTCAAGGTGCGGCGCAGCCAGAACGTGCTGGTGCTGACCCGTGGCCTGGCCGCTGGAGAAACCCTGGACATGGCCGATATCACCATCGAGCGGCGCGACGCGGCGCGGATCGTCGGCGCGGTGCTGGCCGATCCGGCCGACGCGCTGGGCCGTAGCGCCCGCCGCGTGTTGCCGGCCGGCACCGTGCTGGCGGCCAACGACCTGGTCGCGCAGCGCCTGGTGCGGCGTGGCGACACCGTGGCGCTGGTGTCGCGCCGCGATGGCCTGGAGGTCCGTATGAGTGGCCGCGCCCTGGGCGATGCCGGGCAGAATGAGCGGGTCTCGGTGGAGAACAGCTCGTCGCGCAAGGTGGTGCAGGGCGTGGTCGACGGCAGCGGGGCGGTAGTGGTCTCTCGCTGAGACCGAGGTGTCAGGAATTTCCCGCTTTCATCCCTAAAGTTTCTTCGCAGGCGGTCGTTATACCCTGCGAACCGTAGAGGAATACCTAACCATGACCCAGAAGATCGAAGGTAGCCTGCCCGCCGCCGCGACCCTGCGGACTGGCAATGTGGCCGGCAAGATTTCCCAGGCCGGTGGCGATCGTTCCAGCCCCGTGGCCGCGACCGAAGCCAGCGACAGCCTGCGTCTGACCGGCGAGGCCACTGGCCTGCAGTCGCTGCAGAAGGAGCTGTCGTCGGCCCCGGCCGTCGACCAGAGCCGCGTGCAGGCGGTGCGCGAGTCGCTGCAGAACGGCTCGTACCAGATCAACCCGGATGCGATCGCCAGTCGCATGATCGACCTGGACCAGCAGCTCGGCGGATGAGCCTCATGAGCGATGCCCTGCAGCGCCTGGGCGATGCCCTGGCGGGTGAGCGCCAGGCCTTGATCGACCACGATGTCGAGGGCCTGATCCGCGCGACCCAGGACAAGATCGAGGCGCTGCGCGTGCTGGAGCGCGATGTGCCGGAAGGCGCGGAAGCGCGCCTGCGCGAGCTGGCCGAGGCCAATCGCGCCAACGGTGCGCTGCTGGCGCGTCGGCGTCGCGAGGTCAACTGGGCGCTGCGTCATCTCGGCCGTACCGAGAGCGCGCCGGCCTACGATGCGCGCGGGCAGAGCGACACCTTGAACACCAGCCGCCCGATCGCGGTGGCCTGAGCGCTTCAGCGCGCACTGAAAACCGGTTTGGCGCGGGGCGTTGGCCCCCGGATCTGGCCCGCTGCCAGGGGCCGCGGCCCCGGCATCCGGGCCTTCGTCGTATATTGGCGGTCCATTGCAGATGCAGACCGACGTGCCCGAACGCATGTATTTCGAACCCACCTTGCTGCCGTCGCAGGAGATCCTGCGCGCTTTCAGTGAACGCATGCAGGAGGGCTTGCTGCTGTTCCGGGGCGATGGCGAGCTGATCTTCGCCAATGCCATCGCCCGTGCGAGCCTGTGCCGCGATCCGCATGACGGCAGCACCTTCGCCGAGCGCATCGCGCAGGTACTGCCGGGCGGCGCGCTCAACCAGGCGCGTACCAGCGGTAGCTGGTCGGGCAGCCTGCCGATCGGCGAGCGCATCGTGATCGCGCACCTGTACCACTACGGGGCGATCGGCCAGGAGTTCTTCCTGGCGCTGTTCCACAACATCGAGGGGCAGGAAGATTACGAGCGCGAGCTGGAGCAGCGCCATGCGGAGCTGCGGCAGGCGTACATGCGCTTGAACGGTGCGCAGGACAAGCTGCTGCAGTCGGAGAAGATGGCGTCCATCGGCCAGCTGGCGGCCGGCGTGGCGCACGAGATCAACAATCCGATCGGCTACGTGCATTCGAACCTGGGCAGCCTGCAGGAGTACCTGCGCAGCCTGTTCACGCTGATCGAGGCCTACGAGCGGGCCTTGCGGGCGCCGGATCCGAAGGCGTTGATCCCGGAGATCGACGACATCCGTCGCCGCGCCGATATCGATTTCATTGCTGGCGATCTGCCGCAGCTGATGGCCGAGTCGCGCGAGGGCATCGAGCGGGTGACGCGCATCGTGCGCGACCTGAAGGACTTTTCATATTCGGATCGGTCGGAGTCGTGGAAGCTGGTGGACCTGCATGCGGGGCTGGAGTCCACGATCAACATCATCTGGAACGAGCTGAAGTACAAGGTGACGCTGGAGCGCCAGTACGGGGAGCTGCCTCTGGTGGAGGCGCTGCCTTCCGAGCTCAACCAGGTCTACATGAACCTGCTGCTCAATGCGGGGCAGGCGATCACCGAGCGCGGCACGATCACGGTCAGTACCGGGCTGGAGGGCGATCACGTGTGGATCGAGTTCCGCGATACCGGGCCGGGCATTCCCGCCGATCTGCAGCAGCGCATCTTCGATCCGTTCTTCACCACCAAGCCGGTGGGGAGCGGGACCGGGCTCGGGTTGTCGATCTCCTACGGCATCATCAACAAGCATCACGGGCGCATCGATGTGGACAGCGCGCCTGGGCAGGGCGCGGCGTTCCGGATCACCTTGCCGGTTCGGCAGCCGAAGTAACTTTGGAGTTGTGTGGGTCTGCGCGGGAAGCGTCGGCTCGCGGAGATCCTCGCGCGGCGCCCGGGGGCAGGCCCTTTCCGCGACACGCCGTAAACCCATCCTTGGGGGCTCGATGGCGCCATCCATG
>DJAN01000163.1:12525-12979 GCA_002429615.1 Lysobacteraceae bacterium UBA6001 | reverse complement strand
GGCATCGCGTGGCGCGCGTTGCGCAGGCGCCGCAGCAGCGCGCGCGAGGGGGTGGCGTCGCCCAGCGCTTCGCCGAGCGGACGGTACAGGCCGATGATCGCGGCAGCCGCCGCCTCGCCACCGTTGCGCTGCAGGCGGTTGAGCAGGTGGTGCAGCGACTGGAAGCTGGTGGAGACCGCCATGAAACGCTGGTTCGCAAGCTCCATGTGCGCGCTGCGCGAGCGCGCCTGCGGGTCTTCGAAGATCACCGAGCTGCGCAGGTCCTCCAGGGTGACCGCATCACGGACGAAGCGCAGGTGCGCCTTCTCCATGTCGGCACGCGGGATCACGCCGCCGGTGCTGCCGCGCATGAAGCCGATGAAATGGTCGTACTGCTGGCGCGCGGTCTGGCGCAGGGTGTCGCGCACGCGCACCGGGAACACCACGTCGTTGACCACCGCGCTGACCAGCAGGC
>DJAN01000163.1:12225-12357 GCA_002429615.1 Lysobacteraceae bacterium UBA6001 | reverse complement strand
CACCGCGCTGACCAGCAGGCCGAGCATCAGCTCGGTGATGCGGTACATCGCCGATTCGAACACCCCGCCCGGCGCGTCGATCACCGGCAGCGCGATGATCGCCGCGGTGTAGCCGGCCAGCACGAAGGCGTA
>DJAN01000163.1:0-12020 GCA_002429615.1 Lysobacteraceae bacterium UBA6001 | reverse complement strand
CCGGCCAGCACGAAGGCGTAGGACTTGAAGTTGCGATACAGCGTGGCGCCGCCGGCGCACAGGCCGATCCACAGCGCCATCGCGCCGAGGAACAGCACGCGCTGCTGTGGGAACGCACCGACGATGACCAGCGCGGCGGCGGCGCCGGCCAAGGTGCCGAACACGCGGTAGAAGCTCTTGGCCAACACCATGCCGGACTGGCGGTGCATGACGATGATGGTGGTCATCGCCGCGGTGTTGGGCGACGGCAGCTGCAGGCGCATCGCCAGCCACAGCGCGATGAAGTACGACAGCACCGTGCGCGCGATGAACAGCCAGGCGTCGCCCTCCTCGCGGAGGAACTGCAACAGCGCCGCACGCCGCGGGGCGGCGGATGGAAGGGGAACGGAGGACATCGCGTCTTGCCTGGGGAGGAGGTGTTACAGGCTTTCCATGCTTTCGAGCATCTTCTTCAACAGCTTTTCCAGCCGCAGCTGTTCGCTCTCGCCGAGCCCGCCGACTTCGTCTTCGAGCAGCACGCAGATATCCGGCAGCATGCGTTCGATCAACGCGATGCCTTCCGGTTCCAGGCGCAGGGTGACCTTGCGCCGGTCCTCTTCGTGGCTGGCGCGGCTGATCAGCCCCTTCTCGCAGAGCTGGTCGGTCAGGCGGGTGACGTTGGCGGACTTCTCGCCGGCGGCCTCGGCCACCTGGGTCGGGGTCAGCGACTGCTCGGGCGTGCCGTACATCATCATCAGCACGTCGTACTCGGGATGGGTGATCCCGTAGGGCTTGAGCAGGCTGTTGGCGTTGGCGTGGATGCGCTTGTAGAGATGCTTGATCAGCCGCACCAGCACCGCCGGCTCGCGCGGAAACGCGGGATAGCGCTCACAGGTGACGGCCAGGCGCCGTTCGACGGGTTCGAAGCTGCTCATGGAGGCATGGGGTTTAGGCCAGACCCATATATTACACTTCTGAACTATATTCTTGTGAATGAAGTCGTTCCGGGGATGGAACGCTGTCTTTTGTGGGAGGGGGTTCGGCGCTGATAGGTTCAGGGCGCGGGTGGCTGCCCTGGCACCGATCGGCCACGGTCGCGGCTGAAGCCGCTCCTACAGGGGTGGTGGCCATCGGCGATGCCCCATTGGTGGTGCCCCATTGGTGGTGCCCCATTGGCGGTGCCCCATTGGCGGCGCCTCATCGGCAATGCCCTATTGGCGGTACCCCACCGGGGGTGTGCCGAGCCAGGCGCTAGCGCGGTGCCCGGTAACCGCCCGGCACGCCCTCCGGCGACAGCACGAGCTGCCACAGCTGCGCGTGCCGGCAGCGGAAGCTGGCCATCGAGGCCGCCAGGTAGAAACGCCACATGCGCCGGAAGCGCTCGTCGTAGCGCTGCGCGTCCAGGCCTTCCCACGCCGCCTCCACGTTCGCCCGCCACGCCTGCAGCGTCAGGTCGTAGTCGGCGCCGAAGTTGTGCCAGTCCTCCATCACGAACAGCCCCTCGCTGGCCTCGGCGATCTGCCGCGCCGAAGGCAGCATCGAGTTCGGGAAGATGTAGCGCGCGATCCACGGATCGGTGCGGTGCCGGCTCACATTGGCGCCGATGGTATGCAGCAGGAACAGCCCCTCCGGACGCAGACAGCGCCGCGCCATCTCGAAATAGGCCGGATAGTTCTTGTCGCCGACATGCTCGAACATGCCCACCGAGAACACCGCATCGAAGCGCTCGTCCAGTTCGCGATAGTCCTGCAGGCGGATCTCGATCGGCAGCCCGGCGCACAGCTGGCGCGCAAACACCGCCTGCTCGGCGGAGATGGTGATGCCCACGCCACTGACGCCATAGCGCTCGGCCGCGAACTTCAACGCCTCGCCCCAGCCGCAGCCGATGTCCAGCACGTGCTGGCCGGCACGCAGGCCGAGCTTGCGGCAGATCAGGTCGAGCTTGGCTTCCTGCGCGGCGTCCAGGTCCCGCGCCTGCGCCCAGTAACCGCAGCTGTAGACCAGCCGGCGACCCAGCATGGCCTGGTACAGGTCGTTGCCGAGGTCGTAATGGCGCCGGCCCACCTCGTAGCTGCCGCTGCCCGCCTGCAGGTTGAACAGCCGCGCGCGCAGCGCGTCGCCGATCTCGCCCCAGCCATGCACGCGCTCGTCCAGCCGCGCGCGCATCAGGTGCAGCAGGAACACATCCAGCGCGTTGGCGTCCCAACTGCCGTCCATGTAGCTCTCGCCCAGGCCGAGCGAACCCTGGGCGAGCACCCGCGCGTACCAGTGCGGGTCATGCACCTGGATGTCCTGTGGCCGTCGCCCGCCTACCTCGACACCCGCTTCGGCGAGCAGCGACTCGACACGATTACGCAGGCGCTCGGGCATGGCGGGCTCTCCGGCTCAGGGGGCGAACAGCCCCGTATATTCAGGCGCGACCAGCGGACGCAGCACCTCCGCGGGGACGTCCGCGCTCTGCGTGCCGTCGGAGTATGGACCCACCTGGTAGGGCGGGAACACGAACCGCAACGCGGCGATCTTGCCGGCGCCATCCAGGATCGGCACGAACTGCTCGAAGTTGGCCGGGTCGGCGGCGGTGCCCTCGCCGATCATCTTGTCGGCACTCTTCAGCACCGCCTCGACATCGGGCGGCGCCAGCTTGTCGGCGACGGCGCGCTGCTGCGCGGCGTCGTGCAGGCGCGCGGCCACGTACTGGCCGACCGTGCCCCAGCCCGCCGGATCCGGAATCAGCTTCTGCGCGGTCAACAGCTCGTTGCGGCCCGGCAGCCAGACGAACCGGGCGACCAGCGGCTCGCCATGCGCGCCACCGGTATAGCGCCCGCCATCGGCGGCGACCGCCACCACCGCCGGGGTGTCCAGCACCTGCTGGAACGCCAGCGACAGTTCGTAGGGCGCGCTGGGCTTGTCGTTGCCCAGCCCCTCCACCGCCTGCATCAGTTCGGCGCGCGCGGCGTCACCATACTGGCGCACCGCATCGGCCAGCCCGGGGTAGCGCTCCAGGCCCGGCGGATAGCTGATGCCGACCACGTAGCGCGGATCGTGTTCGATCACGTCCTTGAGCGGACCGGCGGCCGGGTCCGCGGCGGCGGGCGCCGCGGCAGGGCTGTTGTCGATCACCGGCGGCGCGGCCTTGTCCGCCGCCGCCGGGGTGGCCGGTTCGCGCTGGCAGGCCGCCAGCACCGTCACCAGCACCGCCATGCCCATCCACCGCCCCGCCCCACTTGCTGCACCAAACCGCTTCATCCTCGACTCCTTCAATGCCATGAAAACCCGCTCGCTTCAGGCCAGCAGATCCTGCTGTTCCGGGTGCCGCTGCATCCACGCCTCGGCATAGGAACAGTCCGGGCGAACCTTGTAGCCCCGGGCACGGGCGAAATCCAGCGCATTCCGGACAAGATTCGCGGCCACGCCGCGCCCACCGATCGCCGCCGGCACGCCGGTATGGACCAGGCGCATCACCCCCTGCGCCAGCGTGTATTCCAATACGCCCTGGTGGCCGTCGAGATCGACCACGAACCGCTGCGCCGCCTCGTCGTGGTGGACGGCCGGCCCGGCTGTTTCGTTCATGCACTGTCCCCCTGGTATCGGGCGGCATTGTCTGCAGCCGGACGCGATCCCGCCGTGAAGCCAAAGGCGCGAAGCGGACGCATCGCGTCACTTTCGGCCCTCAAGTCGCCGCCAGGGCGGCCGATATGACCTGCGGAGGCCCCGAAAGGGTTGGCACGGGAATTGCGGCTTCCATCACAGACACCGAAGGAGAGGTAGGTCATGAGCATCGACACCACCCCGTCGCATCGCGATCCGGACAGCTCACTGCTGGAAGGCTTGTTCCAGTTGGTGGTCAGCGGCCACACCGGCGGCAGCGAGTTCGACCAGCTGACCCACGAGGTCTACGAGCGCCTGCTGGGCACCTACGCCGTCACCGAAGGCCACGCCAGCACGGTGTTCAACCGCACCGCCGCCTGACGTCCGCTCAAAGGGGGGGCCGTCCGCCCTGCGGGGCGGGCGGTTCCTCCGTCCTCTCAGTTCCCCGCGCCGCGCGACAGCTGGGCGAGGAAGGCCGGCACCAGGCCCGGCGCCATCGCGACCATGAACAGCACGCCGAACGCCGCACCGGCGAGGTGCGCGCTGTGGTTGATGCGATCCCCGCCGCGACGATCCATCCAGATGCTGTAGCCGACGTAGAACACGGCGTAGAAGATCGCCGGGATCGGAATCGGGATGAAGAACAGGTACAGCCGCGTCCACGGGTCGATCAGGATGTAGGCGAACAGCACCGCCGACACCGCGCCGGAGGCACCCAGGCTGATGTAATTCGGGTTCTTCTGGTTCTTCAGGTAGCTCGGCAGGATCGAGACCACCAGCGCCGCCAGGTAGAACAGCGGATAGGTCAGCCAGGTGCCGGTGATCTGCAGCATCGCCATCTCGATCGAACGACCGAAGAAATACAGCGTCATCATGTTGAACAGCAGGTGCATCCAGTCCGCATGCACGAAGCCGTAGGTGACCAGGCGGTCGTATTCACGGCGACGGTCGATGGCCGGCGGCCACAGCACCAGCCGGTCGGCCAGCTTGCGGTTGGTGAACGCCATCCACGAGACGATGGCGGTGATGGCGATCAGGACTAGGGTGATCATCTGGGGGCTCGGCAATCAGGCAAGACGGTAATGGTCGACCACGCGGTAGCGCCGCGCGTACAGGCCGAAGGCCAACGCGGCGAGGAAGGCGAAGCCGGCGAAGAAGAACATCAAGAAGGCCGGCTCGCTGAGCCCGGTGCCGGCGATATGCCCGGTCACGGTGTCGTTGCGCACCGCCACGTTGGACAGCAGCACCCACAGGTTGCCGACCGTCGTGGTGAGGTACCAGAAGCTCATCACCACGCCCTTCATCGAGGCAGGCGCCTGGCTGTAGGCGAATTCGATGCCGGTGGCCGACACCAGCACCTCGCCCAGGGTCAGCAGCGCGTACGGCAGGATCTGCCAGGCGATGTGCATCGGGTCGCCGCCGTCCATCTCCACCTGGATCAGCCCGACCACGATCCATGCCAGTCCGCTGAAGGCGATGCCGGCGGTCATCCGGCGCAGCGCGGTGGGCTCGTAGCCAAACTTGCGCAGCAGCGGGTACAGCACGAGATTGTTGAACGGGATCAGCAGCATCACCAGCAGCGGATTCAAGGCCTGCATCTGCGAGGCGGTGAACCATGACGGCATCACCATCTCGCGGCCCTGCAGCACCCAGGTCGAGGCCTTCTGGTCGAACAGCGAGAAGAACGGCGTCACCAGCGCGAACACCACCAGCACGCGCAGCAGCGAACGCACGCCGTCCACCGCCGTGTCCGGATGCACGCCGCGCGCACGCTCCAGCTGCCACCACGTGCCGCAGCCGATGCCGGCCAGCAGCAGCACCAGCGCCAGGCACAGGCAGATCACGATGCCCAGCGAGCCCACCAGGCTGAAGCCGGCCAGCGCCAGCAGCACCGAGACGGCCGCCAGCACCAGCCCCGGCCGGCCCTGGCCCGGCGCGCGGGCGAACAGCGCGGTACGCACGACCTTGGCGAAGCTGTGCGGATCTTCCGGCGGCGGCGCGACATGCACGTAGCGGCGGCGGCCCAGCCAGAACACGAAGGTGGCCACGAACATCAGCAGGCCCGGGATGCCGAACGCCCACGCCGGGCCGAGGTTCTTCAGCGCCAGCGGGATCAGCAGCGAGGCGAACAGCGAGCCGAAGTTGATGATCCAGTAGAAGGCGTCGAAGGCGACCTTGGCCAGCTGCTTGTTGGACTGGTCGAACTGGTCGCCCATGAAGGAGGCCACCAGCGGCTTGATGCCACCCGCGCCGAAGGCGATCAGCCCCAGGCCGAGGAAGAAGCCGTTGCGGTCGCCCTCGAACATCGCCAGGCACGCATGGCCGGCGCAGTAGACCAGGCTGAACCACAGGATGGTGTTGTACTTGCCGAAGAAGCGGTCGGCCAGCCAGCCGCCGAGCAGCGGGAAGAAATACACGCCGATCATGAAGCTGTGCATGATGTGCTTGGCCTCGGCCTCGCGGCCGGGCGCGGTCACCTCCTGCAGCAGCAGCGAGGTGATCAGGAACTGCACCAGGATGTTGCGCATCCCGTAGAAGCTGAAGCGCTCGCAGGCTTCGTTGCCGATGATGAAGGGAATCTGGCGCGGCATGCGCGCCGGCGCGGTGGCGGCCGGGGAAGAGGTCGTCATCGGGAGTTTCTGCAGGACAAACCAGAAGCCTAACCGATCGCGCCGGTGGGCGCTTTTCCTTGTGGGAGGGGCTTCAGCGCGCGCGCCCTCGCCGCAGTGCAGCTTGGCCCTTGACCCCGCATCCCTTACGCTCGCGGGCTCATTCCCCCATGGAATCCTGGATGCGTCCGTCCGCCCTGCTGCTGTGCGCCCTCGCCTGCTCCGCCACGGCAACGGCCGCGCCCAACGCCCTGACCACCGTGTCCGAGCGCAGCGGGTTCCAGGATACCGGCCGCTACGAGGAGGTCATCGCCCTGTGCGATGCCTTCGCCGCGCGCTATCCCACCGCGGTGCGCTGCCTGCAGTTTGGCACCACCCCCGAGGGCCGGCCGATGAAGGCGCTGGCCATCTCCACCGCCGGCGCGCTCGACCCCGCCGCGGCCAGCGCCGCGCGGCTGCCGGTCGTGCTGGTCCAGGGCGGCATCCATGCCGGCGAGATCGATGGCAAGGACGCCGGCTTCCTCGCCTTGCGCGAACTGCTCGACGGCAAGACGGCCAAGGGCACGCTCGACAAGGTCGTCTGGCTGTTCGTGCCGGTGTTCAACGTCGACGGCCATGAGCGCTTCGGCGCCTGGAACCGTCCCAACCAGCGCGGTCCGCGCGAGATGGGCTGGCGCGTCACCGCGCAGAACCTCAACCTCAACCGCGACTACGTCAAGGCCGACGCGCCGGAGATGCAGGCGATGCTGCGCCTGGTGCAGCAGTGGGATCCGCTGCTCTACGTCGACCTGCACGCCACCGATGGCGCGCAGTTCGAGCACGACGTCTCGGTGCAGGTCGAACCGCTGCATGCCGGCGATGCGCGCCTGGCCGGCGATGGCAAAGTGCTGCGCGACGCGGTGCTGGCCGACCTCAAGCGCCAGGGCTCGCTGCCGCTGCCCTACTACCCCTCGTTCGTGGTCGATGACGACCCCGCCTCCGGTTTCGAGGACGGGGTGCCGCCGCCGCGCTTCTCGCATGGCTATTTCCAGCTGCGCAACCGCTTCGGCATGCTGGTCGAGACCCACTCGTGGAAGCCGTATCCGCAGCGCGTGCGGATCATGCGCAACACCATCGTCTCGGTGCTGCAGCAGGCCGCGCACCACGGCACGCAGTGGCGCGCCGATGCCGATGCCGCGGACCACGCCGATCTCGCCGGCCAGCCGGTGACGCTGGACTACAAGGCCAGCGACAAGGCGCGCACCGTCGATTTCCGCGGCTATGCCTACACCCGCACCCCATCGCCGATCTCCGGCGCGCTGATGACCCGCTACGACGAAAGCACGCCGCAGGTGTGGCACGTGCCGCTGCGCGACGACATCCGCCCCAGCGTGGTGGTCAACGCGCCGCGCGGTGGCTACGTGGTGCCCGCCGCGCATGCCGCGTGGGTGGGTGCCAAGCTGCGCGCGCAGGGCATCGCGTTCGCGGTGCTCGGCGACCAGGGCACGGCCCCCGTGCAGACCTTCCGCGCCGATGCGGCCGACTTCTCCGCGCAGTCGGTGGAAGGCCACCAGCGCCTGGCCGTGCAGGGCCAGTGGCACGACGACACCCGCGCGATCGGCGCCGGTGCGTTGTTCGTGCCCATCGCCCAGCCGCAGGCGCGCCTGGTGATGGCGATGCTGGAGCCGCAGGCGCCGGATTCGCTGCTGCAGTGGGGCGAGTTCAACAACGCCTTCGAGCGCAAGGAATACATGGAGGCCTACGTGGCCGAGGAAGTCGCCGAGAAGATGCTCGCCGACGACCCCGCGCTGAAGGCCGAGTTCGAGCGCCGGCTGCGCGAGGACAAGACCTTCGCCGCCGATCCGCAGGCACGTCTCGAATTCTTCTACCGCCGACATCCGAGCTGGGACGAGCGCTACCGCCTCTACCCGGTGATGCGCAGCGACCAGACGCTGCACTGATTCCCCCTTCTTTCGCCTGACCTTCCCTTCCCAACGTGATCGCACGCCCGCCGATGAAAACGTTTTCACATTTCCTTGGATGCCTGCTGGCCTTCTCTCCCGCCCTCGCCCTGGCCGCCGATGCGCCCGCCCCGACCGCGCAGGCGGCCAGCGCGCAGCCGCTCAGCGTGGTCACGCTCAACCTCTATCACGACCGCGAAGACTGGCCGCGACGCCGCGTGCAGATTCTGGAAACCTTCAAGCGCCTGCGCCCGGACGTGATCGCGCTGCAGGAAGTGATCCAGCGCGATGGCCAACAGAACCAGGCGCAATGGCTGGCCGATGCACTCGGCTATCAGTGGCGCTTCGTCAGCACCGATCCGGTCGGTAGCCCGATGCGCTACGGCAACGCGCTGCTCACCCGCCATCGAGTGCTGGGCGACGGCGAGCTGCGCCTGCGTCCGCTGCCGGACAGCCGCACCGCCGCGCGGCTGCGCCTGGAGGTGGAGGGCCAGATCATGGACGTCTACGTCACCCACCTGTTCTGGGAGCAGACCGCCGCCGGCGCGGCGATGCGCCAGCAGCAGCTGGCTGACCTGCTGGACTGGGTGGGCCGCGACTCGGCCGGCGTGCCGGTGATGCTGGCCGGCGATTTCAACGCCAGCAGCGAGGCGCCCGAACTGGCGGCGTTGAACGCCGGTTTCGAGGACGGCTACCGCGCCGTGCATCCGGGCCGCGACCGCGCCAGCGACAGCACGCTCGACCCGGCCAGCGCACCGCCGATGCGGATCGACCACCTGTTCGCCCAGCGCGACCGCTTCCAGGTGCTGGCCAGCGAGCGCCTGTTCCAGCAGCGCGACGCCGATGGCGTGCGCGCCTCCGATCACTACGGCGTGCTGACCACGCTGCGCCCGCTGCCGCCCACGCCGTCCGCACAGCCATGGCGCGACCCGGCGCTGGCACCGGACCGCCGCGCCGCGCTGCTGGTGTCGGCGATGACCCAGGACGAGAAGTTCGTGATGATCCGCAGCTACTTCGGCATCGGCGACAAGCGCCCGCCGTTGTCGCTGGGCTCGGCCGGCTACGTGCCGGCGATCGAACGCCTCGGCATCCCCGCCCAGCAGCTGGCCGACGCCGGGCTGGGCGTGACCAATCCCGGTGGCATGCGCGCCGGCGATGTCGCCACCGCGATGCCGTCCAGCCTCGCGCTGGCCTCCTCCTGGAACCGCGAACTCGCCTTCGAAGGCGGCCGCACCATGGGCCGCGAAAGCTGGCAGCAGGGCTTCAACGTGCTGCTGGCCGGCAGCGTCAACCTGCAGCGCGACCCGCGCAACGGCCGCAATTTCGAATACGCCGGCGAGGACCCGCTGCTAGCCGGGCGCATCGTCGGCGAATCGATCCGCGGCGTGCAGTCCGCGCACGTCGTCTCAACGATGAAGCACTACGCGATGAACGACCTGGAGACCGCGCGCAACTTCCACAGCGCGAAGATCGGCGAGCAGGCGATGCGCGAATCGGACCTGCTGGCGTTCGAGATCGCGCTGGGCATCGGCGAGCCGGGCTCGGTGATGTGTTCCTACAACCGCATCAACGGCACCTATGGCTGCGAGCACGATGAGCTGCTCAACCGCATCCTCAAGCAGCAGTGGCAGTGGCCGGGCTACGTGATGTCCGACTGGGGCGGCGTGCACAGCGGCTCGAAGGCGGCGCTGGCCGGCCTGGACCAGCAGTCGGCCGGCGAGGTCTTCGACAAGGCGGTGTTCTTCGACCAGCCGCTGCGCATGGCGGTGTCCGCCGGCGTGGTACCGCAGGCGCGGCTGGACGACATGGTGCGGCGCATCGCGCGGGCGTTCTTCGCTACCGGCGCGTTCGACCACCCGCCGCAGCGTGGCCCGATCGACGCACAGGCTGGCCTGCTGGCCGCGCGTCAGGTGACCACCGAAGGCAGCGTGCTGCTGCGCAATGAAGGCGGCGTGCTGCCGATTGCCGGCGACGTGCAGCGCATCGCGGTGATCGGCGGGCATGCGGACAAGGGCGTGATCGGCGGCGGCGGTTCCTCGATGGTCGGCTGGACCGCGCTGGGCACCAACGCCGTACCGGGCCTGGCACCGACCGGCTGGCCCGGCCCGGTGATGTTCCATCCCGCCTCGCCACTGCAGGCGCTGCGCGAGCGCTTCCCGAATGCGCGCATCGACTACGTGGACGGCAGCGACCGAGCCGCTGCCGCAGGGCTGGCGCGCTCGGCGCAGGTCGCCGTGGTGTTCGCCACGCAGTGGGCGGCCGAATCGGTCGACCTGCCGGACATGCGCCTGCCCGACGGTCAGGACGCGCTGATCGACGCCGTCGCCACGGCCAACCCGCGCACCGTCGTCGTGCTGGAGACCAACGGCCCGGTGCGCCTGCCGTGGCTGTCGAAGGTGCCGGCGCTGCTGCAGGCCTGGTTCCCCGGTATCGGCGGCGGCCCGGCCATCGCCGACCTGCTCTCCGGCCAGGCCAATCCTTCCGGCCACCTGCCGGTGAGCTGGCCGGTGGACGAAAGCCAGCTGCCGCGCCCGCACATCAACGGCCTCGGCTTCAAGCCGGCGGACAAGCCCGATGACGTCATCGACTACGACATCGAAGGCGCGCAGGTCGGCTACAAGTGGTTCGACGCGCGCGGCCTGCACCCGCAGTTCGCGTTCGGCCATGGCCTCTCCTACACCACCTTCGCGTTCGGCCAGCTGACCTTGGCCCCGCAGGGAGCGCGCGTGTTCGCCAGCTTCGAGGTGCGCAATACCGGCGCGCGCGCCGGCGCGGCGGTGCCGCAGCTGTATGTACGCCTGCCCGGAGAAGCGCCGAACCGGCTGCGCCTGGCCGGCTGGCGCCGGGTCGAGCTGCAGCCGGGCGAGACGCGCCGGCTGGAAGTGGAACTGGAACCGCGCACGCTCGCGCGCTTCGATGTCGGCGCGCAGCAGTGGCATATCGATGCCGGTTCCTACCAGGTGACCCTGGCGCAGGCCGCCGATGCGCCCGCCGCGCAGGCCACGCTTGAACTGCCCGCCAGCATCGTGGCCATCGACTGCCCCGACGCACGCGCATGCACGGCGCCTGCACCGTGACCCGTTAGCATCGCGGCATGCCCCCGCTGCCTACCCTCCACCGCATCGCCCGCTGGACCTGGCTGCCGACCCTGCTGGTCGGCGGCTGGGCGCAGGCGCATTCGCCCGGTCTGCCCCTGGCATTGCCCCCCGGCGCGGGTGACGGCGTGCTGACCGTGGCGACCTTCAGCCTCGCCCCGGACCAGGGGCGCTGGCTGGCGCATCGCGATGGCATCGTCGAGGCACTGCGCGCGCTCAAGCCCGACGTGGTGGCGCTGCAGGACGTGCAGCAGACGCCGGAGATGCCGAACCAGGCCTGCTGGCTGGCCGCGCAGCTCGACTACGGGTGCAGCTTCATCAGCGCCGATCCGCCGAGCCGGCCCACCCGACAGGGCAACGCATTGCTGACCCGGCGCCCGGTGAGTGCCGACGCGGTGACGCTGCTGCATCCGTTCGAGATGGCCAGCACCGCCGGCATGGTGCGGCTGGAGGTGGGCGGACTGCCGGTCAATGCCTACGTGACCCAGCTGCATGCCGGCGAGGCGCGCAGCGACGATGGCCTGATCCGCGCGCGCCAGGTGGTCAACCTGCTGCGCTGGATGGACGTCACCGACGACGGCCTGCCGACCGTGCTGCTGGGGGACTTCGCCTGTGGCGAGAATGCGGCCGAGCTGGGCGCGCTGCAGGCGCAGTACCAGGAAGCGCGGCCGCCGCTGTCGCGCGAACAGGACGGCGCGCTGCCGGACCTGGCCGCCAGCATCGACACTGGTGCCCCGCGCCACGACCACATCCTGCTGCGGCGGGACAGTTTCCGCCTGCTGCGGCTGGCGGCGCTGCGCCTGCCCGGG
>DJAN01000118.1:8998-9640 GCA_002429615.1 Lysobacteraceae bacterium UBA6001 | reverse complement strand
GCGCGATGGTGCCGCGCGCCGGCGCGATCAGCCTGCCGCCGTGCGCGCCAGCGGCCGCATGGCCGTATTGGCAGGCCTTCGTCGCCAAGCATGTGCAGGACGATGGCAGGGTCGTCGATTTCGCCACGCCCGATCAGCGCACCACCTCCGAAGGCCAGTCTTACGCGATGTTCTTCGCGCTGGTGAACAACGACCAGCCCTTGTTCGATCGCATCGTCGGCTGGAGCCGGCACAACCTGATGGACGGGCGGCCTTACGACCTGCTGCCGTCCTGGTTGTGGGGACGCGCCGCGGATGGCCAGTGGCGCGTGCTCGACCAGAACAACGCCACCGACGCGGACATGTGGATCAGCTACTGCCTGCTTGAGGCGGGGCGGCTGTGGGATCGCGCCGGCTACATCAGCGCCGGCCTGCGCAAGCTGCAGCTCATCCGCGAGCAGCTGCTGGCCACGGTGCCCGGGCTCGGCCAGATGCTGCTGCCCGGGCGTGCCGGCTTCCACACCGGCACGCGCTGGACCTTCAATCCGTCCTACGTGCCGCTGCAGCTGCTGCGGCGCTTCGCCGTGGCCGATCCCAAGGGGCCGTGGCGCGCGCTCGTCGGCAGCAGCGCGCGGATGATTTCCGGCAGCGCGCCGGTCGGCT
>DJAN01000118.1:0-8815 GCA_002429615.1 Lysobacteraceae bacterium UBA6001 | reverse complement strand
CCGGCAGCGCGCCGGTCGGCTTCGCCGCCGACTGGATCGGCTGGGACGGGAAAAACTTCGGCGTCGATCCGGCCAAGGGCCCGCTGGGCAGCTACGACGCCATCCGCGTCTATCTGTGGGCGGGCATGCTCGACCGCGCCGATCCGCTGCGCGCCAACCTGCTGCGCGATCTGTCCGGCCCGGCGCAGATGCTGCGCGCGCAGGGCAGTTTTGCCGAGAAGGTCGACGTGCAGCGCGGCGTGGGTACCGGCAGCGCGCCGGTCGGCTTCGCCGCCGCGTTGTTGCCGTACCTCAGTGCGCTCGGCGAGGGCGCACTGCTCAAGACTCAGCAGCAACGCATTCCCGCCGCCGGCCAGGCCGCGGCGAACGCATTGCCCTACTACGAGCGCAACCTGGTGCTGTTCGGCCAGGGCTGGCTCGAAAACCGTTACCGTTTTGCCGCAGACGGGCGCCTGCTGCCTGCCTGGAGACTGAAACCATGCTCCGCCAAAATCTGAAGCCGCTGTACCTCGCCGGGATGATCGAACTGTGCCTGCTGGCGACGCCGGCGCATGCGCAGAACGCTACCCAGCAGCTGGTGAACCAGGGCAATTACTGGCATGACCAGGGGCGCGATGACCTCGCCGCCGACACCTGGCGCAAGCTGCTCAACATCGATCCCAACCAGCCCGACGCGCTGCTTGGCCTCGGCCAGATCGAGTTCGCCCAGGGCAAGAGTGGCGACGCGCGCAAGCGCCTGCAGCAGCTGCAGGCGGCGCATCCGAATGCACCGCAGACGCAGCGCCTGCGCCTGGTGCTGGGGGGCAATGCCAATGCCGCCGGCGGCGGCAGCGACCCGCACCTGGCCAATGCGCGCCGCGCGGCGGCGGCGGGACGCTATGTCGAGGCGGTGCGGGAGTACGAAGCCAGTTTCAACGGCAAGGCACCGCCGTCCAACGTGGCGCTGGAGTATTACCAGTCTCTGGCCGGTACGCCGCAGGGTTGGGAGAAGGCACGCGACGGCCTGACGCGTCTGAAGGCCAGCGAGCCGGACAACGCCAGCATCGCGCTGGCGCAGGCCCAGGTGCTGACCTACCGCGAGCCCACCCGACGCGATGGCATTGCCCAGCTGCGTGCCTTGAGCGCGCGGCCGGACGTCGGCGGGCCTGCCCGCAACAGCTGGCGCCAGGCGTTGCTGTGGCTCAGCGCGGGGCAGGGCGATGCCGATCTGTACCAGGCCTGGTTGAGTGCCAACCCGAACGATGCGGAGGTCAGCGCCAAGCTCACCCAGTTGCGCGAACGGCGTACCGCGGCCACCGCGCAGGATGCCGAGGGCGTCGCGTTGGGCGAGGGGTTCAAGGCCCTCAATGCCGGCAACCTGGCCACCGCCGAGCAGCGTTTCACCCAGGTCCTGCGCGCGCGTCCGCGTGACAGCGAGGCGTTGGGTGGGCTGGGGTCGGTTCGCCTTCGCCAGCAGCGTTTCTCCGAAGCGCAGGAACTGCTGCGCCCGGCGGCCGCGGCCAACGGCAAGTGGAACGGCGCCTACAACAGCGCCCGCTACTGGTTGCAGTTGCAGCAGGCCGATGCGGCCAGCAAGCGGGGCGACATCGCGCAGGCCACCGGCCTGGTGCAGTCGGCGTTGAAGCTGCAGCCGAACGAGCCGGCCGGCTATGCCGCGCTTGGCAACCTGCAGGCCGGCAGTGATGCCCAGGCCGCCGAGGCCAGCTATCGCAAGGCGCTGTCGCTGGCGCCGGACAATGCCACCGCGCTGCAGGGACTGGTCGCGCTCTACAGCCGCCAGGGCCGCATGCAGGAGGCCACCGACCTGTTCAATCGCCTGCCCGCCGCACAGCGGCAGCAGGCTGGCGGCGAAGCGATGCTGCGCTCCAACGTGCAGCGCGCCAAGGCGCAGCAGGCGCTGGAAGCGGGCGACGCGGTGACCGCGCAGACCGAGCTGGAAGGGGCGATGGTCGAGCGTCCGGGTGATCCGTGGATCCGCCTCGACCTGGCGCGTCTCTACCTGCAGGCCGGTCGTCCCGACCAGGCGCGCAGCGTGATGGACGGCCTGCTCGCCGTGCACGGCGATACCGCCGAGGCGCAGTACGCCAACGCGTTGTATGCGCAGGAGACCAATGACTGGGGTACGGCGTACGCCAGTCTCGAACGTATTCCGGCCGCGTCGCGCACGCCGGCGATGACCCGCCTGCGCAACATCGCGTGGGTCGAGCAGCAGGCGCGCACCGCACGTGGCCTGCAGCAGCAGGGCCGCGCTGGCGAGGCGCAGGCGCTGCTGTCGCGCACCGAAGCCTCGCTGGGCGACCAGATCGACGATCCGCAGCTGTTGGCCGCCCTGGCGGGTGCCTGGGCCGACAGCGGCAACTCGTCGCGTGCGCTGACCCTGGCCCAGCGCCTGGTCACCACCGGCACGCCCGGCACTGAGCAGCGCCTGCAGTACGCGGGCGTGCTGCTGCGCGCGCACCAGGACGCCGAGCTGTCGGCGGTGCTGCGCCAGCTGCACGACACCACGATGACGCCGGAACAACTGCGCCGCTATCAGTCGCTGCGCAGCGGCTACGTGCTGCGCCAGGTCGATGCGCTGCGCGAACTGGGCAACCTGGAAGGTGCCTACGACGCGCTCGCGCCGGTCCTCGCCCAGCAGCCGCAGGACACCGATGCGCTGTCGGCATTGGCGCGCCTGTATGCCAGCGCCGGCGACCAGCGCCAGGCGCTGGTGATCTACCAGCAGATACTGCAGCGCCAGCCCAATGATCTGGACGTGCTGGTGGCCGCGGCCAACAGCGCCGCTTCGCAGCAGGACCTGGACAGCGCCGAGGTTTATCTGCAGCGCGCGCTGGCGCAGGCACCGCAGTCGCCGGACGTGCTCGCCGCCGCCGGTCGCGTGTACCGTGCCGCGGGCAAGAACCGCAAGGCCGAGCAGTACTTCCGTGCGGCGCTGACCGCGCAGCAGCGCGATGCCGGCCAGCTCGACAACAGCCTGCCGGGCGCACGCGGCCCGGCCGCCTATGCGTCGGCAGCGCGTCCGCTCAATCCGTTCGCCGGCATGACCGGTCCGATGCGGGGTTCGGCCGCGGTGCTGTCCGACGCGACGCCGTACCCGGCCACGTTGCCGCCGCCGGCTGCGTATGCGGCGGCGCCCATCGCGACCTATGCCGCGGCGCCTGCCTATGCCGCCACCGTGCCGGCGCCTGCCTATGTGCCGCCGGCGTCCGCCGGCTCGGCGAGCTATGCCGCCGATGCCGACCTGCCGCCGCCGGTGAGTGCTGGCAGCGCGTCGTTCGCCACGCTGCCGGTGCCCGGGCAGAGCGCCCGGGTACCTGCGCCTGCCTATGCGGCAGGTGTGGCGCCGATCGGTCGTGGCGGCGAAGCACGCGCGCAGGCACTGCCACCGCGTCGCAGCGGCAATACCGTACTGGATGAGCTGCGCGAAGTGCAGGCCGACAACAGCAGCCAGATCGCCGGCGGTGCCGTGTACCGCGCGCGTGATGGTGAGGCCGGTCTGGGCCAGCTGGATGACATCGAGATGCCGGTGCAGGCGGATTTCGCCGTGGGCGACGGCAAGCTGGGCGTCAGCCTGACGCCGACGCTGATCGATGCCGGCGCCGTGCCGGCCGACTACAACATCTCCAGCCGCTTCGGTGGCGGTCCGGCGGCGTCGATATCCGACGCGCTGGCGACCGACCCCACGCAGATCGACAACCTCGTCGGCACCACTCTTTACCAGGGCCTGCTGACCACGGGCGACAACGCCAACACGCGCAACTACATCTACGAGGCTGCCGTGGCCAACGGCGACTTCCAGACCCTGTACAACCAAGCCGAAGGCGATACCGCTGCGGAGCGTCGCCAGGCAGCGCTGGACGCGCTGTATGCGCAGCCGCTGTCGCAGTACCTGCTGAGCAACAACCTGTCCACGTTGTCGATCGGCACCATCGCCACGCAGCTGCTCAATGATCCGTCGCTGCGTGCCGATCTCGATGCGGCCAGCCAGGCCCAGCTGCTGGTGTTGTCGCAGAGCGCGGCGGCAACGCAGACGCCGGTGCAGTTCCGCGATGCGCTGTATTCGCTCGCGGCGACCGGTACCGCGTCGCGTCGACTCAGCCAGGATGACTCGGGCGTCGGCGTGGCGGTGAGCTATCGCAACGGTGGCTTCTCCGCCGACATCGGCAGTACGCCGATCGGCTTCCAGCAGCAGAACATCGTCGGTGGCGTGGGCTGGCGCGGCGAGATCGGCGACAACCTCAGCTATTCGGCGCAGGCTTCGCGTCGCGCGGTGAACGACAGCGTGCTGTCCTTCGCCGGCACCGAGGATGTGCGCACGGGCCGCGAATGGGGTGGCGTGACCAGCAATGGCCTGGCGCTGTCGGCCACGCTGGACAACGGCCTGCTCGGCGGTTACGCCAACCTCGCCGCGCACAAGCTCAACGGCCGCAACGTGGCCGACAACGACCACCGCCAGGTCGACCTGGGCTTCTACGTCCATGCCCTGGAGACTGACAACCAATCGCTGACGGCGGGCATCAACCTGACCGCGATGCAGTACGACAAGAACCTCAGCGGCTTCACCTACGGTCAAGGCGGTTACTTCAGCCCGCAGGACTACTTCGACCTCGGCTTCCCGGTGCATTGGACGGGCCGTTCGGCCAGCCAGAAGGTCAACTGGCGCTTGGACGCCAGTGTCGGCGTGCAGCACTTCCGCACCGATGATTCGCCTTACTTCCCGACCGATCCGACCCTGCAGCAGGCGGCCTACGATGCGGCGTCCCTGGCGGCGATGCTGGGCCTAACCGATCGCTATGTCGCACCGGTCTACGCTGGTGAGAGCAAGACCGGCGTGTCGTACAACGTGTCTGGTGCGGCGGAGTGGCAGGTGGCACCGCAGTTGTTCCTGGGTGGACGCCTGACCTTCAACAACGCGCGCGATTACAACCAGTTCAATACCAACCTGTATCTGCGGTTCGTGCTGGACCGGCTGGGCGCCGCGCTGGGCAAGTCGCCGCAGGTGGTGACCTCGCCCTACGCCGGCGAGTAACGCAGAAGGCGCCGGCCGCTGCGGCGGCCGGCCTAGCGCCCGACGAAGTCGGCCAGCGGGGCGTAGTCTCCCGCGTCGGCGGCGCGGATCGCCTGCAGATAGCGGCGGCGCACGTCGCCCGCGTGCAGCGTGCGGCCCCAGGTGAACGGTGTGCCGCCGTGCTGCACGAGATAGTGATCGGCCATCAGGCGGGCGCAACGGCCGTTGCCGTTGGGGAAGGGGTGGATCCAGGTCAGCCGGTGATGCAGGCGATAGGCCTGCTCGGCCAGCGCATAGCTGCGGTATTCCCGCCACGCCGCGGTGTCGTCGAACAGCTGACGCAACTGCATGCAGATGTCGTGCGGCGCGATGCCGATGTTGCGCTCCGTCAGCCGGTAGCGCCCCGCCCATTGCCAGACCTGGCCGAACATTGCGTGATGCAGGCCGCGCAGGAAGGCATCACTGGCGACCTGTTCCCTGCGTCGCAACGCCATCGCTGCCCATGCGTAGGAGCGGTCGATATTCGTGCTTTCCACCTGGTCCAGGTCGCCACGCGTGGCGACCCAGCGTGGAATCAACCCGTCGGCCTCATCCGGGTCCAGGGGCGTCTGGCCGTCTTCCAGTGGCTCATGGGCCCGCATCCTCCTTGTCGTCCACCTTCCATAGCGCCCGGTCGGGCACGCATCGTTCCGCTTCGCGGAGCAGCGCGTGGGTGGTGTACGCCACGGTCGCCTCCTGAGCTTCCAGACGCATATGCTGGCGAGTGCGGGCTTGCATGGACATCAGGATTTCGACCCTCCGCGTGTCCACCATCTCCTGCAATCCGCGTCGTGGTACGAGTGCGTAGACCAGCTCGCAGTCGAGCGCGGCGGCGGCGCGTTGCAGGGTGTCCAGCTGCACGGTCCCACGCTTCTCGCTCGCCTCCAGCTTCGCCGCCGATGCGCGGGTGATGCCCAGGCGGTGCGCGAAATCCTGGACCGACATGCCCAGTGCCTCGCGGATCGCGCCGACCCAGCCGCCGTTCGGCACGATCCGGCTGCGCGACGGAAGCGCGCGCAGGCTGGCGCCGCTTTCGTCCAGGCGGAGTCGGGCGAGGGAGGCGAGTTCCGAGGATGACGAGCGACGGGCCATGGCGGTGACCTGCAAGAGGGGCCACCACTGTATCCCCATAGGGATACAGAAGTAATCGAAATAGTGCCTACAGCGATCCTTTAGCTGCCTAAAAAGATGCCCATAGGCACCATTTCAACCGAGGGCGTACCGCAGCAGGAACAGCCCGGCGACCAGCCAGACTGCGGCATGCACTTCCCGCCAGCGTCCGGTGCCGGCCTTGAGCACCGCATAGGCAATGAATCCGAACGCCAGGCCATTGGCGATGGAGTAGGTGAATGGCATCGCCAGTGCGCACAGTGCCGCGGGAACCGATTCGGTGAGATCCGTCCACTGCACATCGACCAGTTCACGCAGCATCAGGCCGGCAACGAACAGCAGGGCCGGCGCCGTGGCATAGCCGGGGACCATCGCGGCCAGGGGCGAAAACAGCAGGGCGGCAAGGAACAGCAGCGCGACGACGAGCGCGGTCAGGCCGGTGCGGCCGCCGGCCTGCACGCCGGAGGCGCTTTCCGCATAGGCGGTAGTGCTGCTGGTGCCGAGCAGGGAGCCGGCGACGATCGCGGTGCTGTCGGCGAGCAAGGCGCGACCGAAGCGACGCTGTCCATCGGGCAGGCGCAGCAGTTCCGCACGGCCCACCACGCCGTAGAGCGTGCCGGTGGCATCGAACACCTCGACCAGCACGAACACCAGCACCACCTGCATCAGTACCGCCAGCGGCGCACCGCCGTCATGGTGCAGTAGGCCGGGCAGGTCGAGTTGCAGGAAGGTGGGGGCCAGGCTCGGCGGCAGCGACACCAGGCCGTGGTACTGCACGTCGCCCACCAGCCAGCCGCCGGCGGTGACGGCGAGGATGCCGATCAGGATCGCGCCGCGCACGCCGCGGGCCTCCAGCACCGCGATCAACAGGAAGCCGGCCAGCGCGAGCAGTGGCGGCGCGCTGTGCAACGGCCCCAGCGCCACCAGCGTGTCGGCGTTGCCGACGATCACCCCGGATTTCTGCAGCGCGATGATTGCCAGGAACAGGCCGATGCCGGCCACGATGGCGGCGCGCAGCGACGGGGGTATGCCGGCGACCAGCCAGCCGCGTATGCCGGTCAGCGACAGCGCCATGAACACCAGGCCCGAGATGAAGACGGCCGCCAGCGCCTGCTGCCAGGGCAGGCCGGCGGCACCCACTACGGTGAAGGCGAAGAACGCGTTCAAGCCCATGCCGGGCGCCATGCCCACCGGGAAATTGGCGGCCAGCGCCATCACGGCCGAGCCCAGCGCCGCGGCCAGGCAGGTGGCCACGAATACCGCGCCGGCATCCATGCCGGTGGTGCCGAGGATGTCGGGGTTGACGAAGACGATGTAGGACATCGTCAGGAAGGTGGTCAATCCGGCCAGCAGTTCGGTGCGCACGCTGGTGCCGTGCGCGTGGAGCCGGAACAGGCGCTCGAGAAGGGCGGACATGCGAAGGACCTGCTGTAGGAGCGGCTTGTGCCGCGACGCGCGGGCATCATGCACGACATGACGTCGCCGCGCCGCAACGGTTTGACGGGCGCGCGCCAACGAAAAGGGCGCCCGAGGGCGCCCTTTCGCGGATCCGCTTACTTCAGCGCCTTGAAGCGCAAGCGGTGCGGGCCGGCATCGTCGCCGAGGCGGCGCTTCTTGTCTTCCTCGTACTCGCGATAGTTGCCCTGGAAGAACTCCACGTGCGAATCGCCTTCGAAGGCAAGGATGTGCGTGGCGATACGGTCCAGGAACCAGCGGTCATGGCTGATCACGAAGGTGTTGCCCGGGAACTCCAGCAGCGCGTCTTCCAGCGCGCGCAGGGTTTCGATGTCCAGGTCGTTGGACGGTTCGTCGAGCAGCAGCACGTTGCCGCCCTGCAGCAGGGTCTTGGCCATGTGCAGGCGGCCACGCTCACCGCCGGACAGCGAACCGACCATCTTCTGCTGGTCCTGGCCCTTGAAGTTGAAGCGCCCGATATACGCGCGCGACTGGATTTCCACGCCGTTGATGTTGAGGATGTCCAGGCCGCCGGAAATTTCCTGGAACACGTTGTGATTGCCTTCCAGCTTGTCGCGGCTCTGGTCGACATAGGACAGCTGGACGGTCGGGCCGACCACGATCTCGCCCGAATCCGGCTTTTCCTGCCCGGTGATCATCTTGAACAGCGTCGACTTGCCGGCGCCGTTCGGGCCGATGATGCCGACGATGGCGCCCGGCGGGATGATCATCGACAGGTTGTCGATCAGCAGGCGGTCGCCGAACTTCTTCGAGACGTTCTTGAACTCCATCACCGAGTTGCCCAGGCGCTCGCCCGGCGGGATGAAGATTTCATTGGTCTCGTTGCGACGCTGGTAGTCCACCGACTGCAGCTCTTCCAGGCGCGCAAGACGCGCCTTGCCCTTGGTGCGGCCGCCCTTGGCGTTCTGGCGCGACCACTCCAGTTCCTTCTGGATCGCCTTCTGGCGGGCCTTTTCCTGGTTGTCTTCCTGCTTCAGGCGCTCGTCCTTCTGCATCAACCACTGGGTGTAGTTGCCCTTCCACGGAATGCCACGGCCGCGATCGAGTTCGAGGATCCACTCGGCGGCGTTGTCGAGGAAGTAGCGATCATGGGTGACGGCCACCACGGTGCCGGTATAGCGGGCCAGGAACTGCTCCAGCCATTCCACCGACTCGGCGTCGAGGTGGTTGGTCGGTTCGTCG
>DJAN01000117.1 GCA_002429615.1 Lysobacteraceae bacterium UBA6001 | reverse complement strand
ATGGGTCGCGGCTGAAGCCGCTCCTACAATGTCGCGTTGCGGGCAGCTCCTTCAATACGCCAACGTCGCCACCAGCGGCACCGTATCCGGCCAGCGCGCCCGCGCACCCAATCCGGGCAGCTCGATCAGCACCGCCGCGCCCAGCACCTCCACCTGCAGCTGCCGCGCCAGCGACAGCGCCGCCAGCAGCGTGCCGCCCGTCGCCAGCACGTCGTCCACGATCACCACCCGCGCACCGGCCGGCAATGCGTCGGCATGCACTTCGATGCAGTCCTTCCCGTACTCCAGCGCGTACTCCTGGCGCAGCGTATGCGCCGGCAGCTTGCCTGGCTTGCGCACCGGCACGAAGCCACAGCCCAGCACCTGCGCCATGGCCGCGCCCAGAATGAAGCCGCGCGACTCGATGCCCAGGACCGCCTCGACACGCTTCTCGCGCCAGGGCGCGCTCATCGCCTCGACGGCAGCGGCAAAGCCCGGCCCATCCGCCAGCAGCGGCGTGATGTCCTTGAACAGGATGCCCGGCTTGGGGAAGTCGGCGACGTCGCGCAGGTGCGCGGTCCACGGATAAGTACTCATCGGATTCTCAGGAACTACAGGAAAGCATCGAACAGCCGGCGCGCTCGCGCGCCCACTCCGGGCGCCGCCGCGCATATGCCTCGTGGCCAGGCTGGTCGTCGTAGGGATGGCGCAGCACGTCCAGCCAGGTGGCCAGCGCCGCGGTGTCGCCCTGCTCCACCTGGTCGATGGTTTCCTGCGCCAGCCAGTTGCGCGGTACATAGCGAGGATTGGCCAGGCGCATGCGCTCGCGGCGCTGCGCGGCCGGCAACGGATCCACGCGCACACGCGCGGCATAGCGCTGCAGCCAATCCGCCAACGCGGCGCTGTGGGTGTCGCGCTTGGCGTCGTCGTAGAACGCCAGCGCCAACGGCAGCAGCACCGGCGCTTCCGGGTCAATATCGAGCAGCCCGCGGAAGGTCAGCGTCATGTCCATCTCTGCCTGCTGCATCAACGCGCGCAGGTCTTCCATCAACGCCAGCTCCTCTTCGCCGCACCCGGCCAGCCCCAGCTTGGCGGCCGCATGCTCACGCTCGCGGCGACGGTAACGCTGCACGAAACGGTCCAGTCCGTCCTGCAACGCCGCGACATCGGCGAACAACGGCGCCAGGCCCTGTGCCAGACGCCCCAGGTTCCAGTACGCCACCTGCGGCTGGGTGCCGAAGCGATAGCGGCGCCCGCTGGCATCGGTGGTGTTCGGCGTCCAGTCCGGGTCGTAGTCCTCCAGCCAACCGTAGGGGCCGTAGTCCAGGGTCAAGCCGAGGATGGACATGTTGTCGGTATTCATCACGCCGTGCACGAAACCCACGCGCATCCAGTGCGCCACCATGTCGGCGGTACGTTCGCAGATCTGGCCGAACCATTCGGCATCGCGCGCGGCGCCGCTGCCGGTGAGCTCGGGAAAATCACGCGCCAGGGTGAAGTCGGCGAGCTGGCGCAATAGCGCGGTATCGCCACGCGACGCCGGCAGCTCGAAACTGCCGAAGCGAATGAACGACGGCGCCACGCGGCACACCAGCGCGCCAGGCTCCGGGCGCGGATGCCCGTCGTAGAACATGTCGCGCACCACCGCCTCGCCACTGCCAACCAGGCACAGCGCGCGTGTGGTCGGCACGCCGAGATGATGCATGGCCTCGCTGCAGATGAACTCGCGCAGCGAGGAGCGCAGCACCGCGCGGCCATCGGCGCCACGCGAATACGGCGTGCGCCCGGCGCCCTTGAGCTGCAGTTCGTGGCGCGCGCCGTCGACGCCGACCACCTCGCCCAGGCTGATCGCACGGCCATCGCCCAGCTGCCCGGCCCAGTGGCCGAACTGATGGCCGCCATAGTTCGCCGCCCACGGCTGCATGCCTGGCCACAACGCATTTCCGGAAAACACCTCGGCGAAGCCGGGATCGACCACCTCGTCGGCATCCAGGCCCAATGCGGCGGCCACCTCGCGCGACCAGCCAAGCAACCGCGGCGCGCGCACCGGGGCCGGCGACACCGCCGACCACATCGCGCCCAGTACCTCACGAACCCGCGCACCCGCTTCCGGGTCTCCCGGCAGCTGCGCGATGAAGCGGTTGTCGAACGCCGGGATCACGCCGGGCTGCCAGCCAGCGCGAACGGCCCGCCCTGCTGGAGCGCGGCCTGGTAGGCGGGCCGCGCCTCGATGCGGGCGATGAAATCACGCAGTTTCGGATACGCCCCGAGCCCGCCACCGCGCGCAGCGGCGGCCTGCACCGGAAAGCTCATCTGGATGTCGGCGGCGGTGAAGCGTTCGCCGGCGAACCAGCCTTCCTGCGACAACTGCGACTCCATCCAGTCCAGGTGCAGCTTCACCTGCGGGTTGATGAAACGCCCCATCGCCTTGTCGACGATGCGGTGGGCAATTGGCCGGGCGAAGAACGGCATCGGCGCCTGGCGCAGGCGCTGGAACACCAGGGTCAGCAGCAACGGCGGCATGGCCGAGCCTTCGGCGTAATGCATCCAGTAGCGGAACCGCAGGCGCTCCGGCGAGTCGACCGGCCGCGGCGTCGGCGACAGCACGCGCTCTGTGTCGTAGCGCTCGGTGAGGTAGTCGAGGATCGCGCCGGATTCGGCCAGCACGTGCTCGCCATCGGTAAGCACCGGCGACTTGCCCAGCGGATGGATCGCGCACAGCGCGGGTGGCGCCAGCAAGGTGGCCGGATCGCGCTCATAGCGCACGATCTGGTAAGGCAGCGCCAGCTCCTCCAGCAACCACAGCACGCGCTGGGAGCGGGAGTTGTTGAGATGGTGGACGGTGATCATGGACGATCCGTGGCCAGGGTGGGGGAAGCGGCGATCTTATCCGGCACGGCGCTGGTGCCGCGTCGCGGCCACGCCAAACAAAAACGCCGGAAGCTTGCGCTCCCGGCGTTTCATGTCCCGGCCGGCGAACCGGCGGGAAGCTGGATCAGGCCTTCTGGACCTGGTCAGCCTGCATGCCCTTCTGGCCCTGCACGGCGACGAAGGTCACCTTCTCGCCTTCCTGCAGCGACTTGAAGCCGTTGCCCTGGATCGCGCGGAAGTGCACGAACAGGTCCGGGCCGCTTTCCGGGGTGATGAAGCCAAAACCCTTGGCATCGTTGAACCACTTCACGGTACCGCTCTGACGCTCAGACATTACAAACTCCTGGAACATTGAATGGATCGCGGGCACCGAAAAGCCGGTGACCGAGACTGTTTTGCAGGCGTTGGTAAAGCGCACACGTTGAAGCGGATCGGATGATCAACCGCACGGCCACGATTCACGGTGACCGCTAGCAAACACAGTGCTTGGCACGATACTCGGCTTTTCGACAAAAAGCGACTATCCACCTATTCATCTTCCGCCACATTCAGGCTTTTGGCTTATCACCCTAGAATAGCTTGCCATGAATACGCCTGCCCCCGCCCGGATATGGGTCGACGCCGATGCCTGCCCGGTCCCGATCCGCGACATTTTGTTCCGCGCCGCCGCCCGTACCGGGGTGGAGACCTGGCTGGTCGCCAACCAGTGGCTGCGCACGCCGCCCGGCCCCTGGCTGAAGAGCCTGCAGGTGCCCGGCGGCGCCGATGCGGCCGATGACGCCATCGTGGAAAGGCTGGCCGCAGGCGATCTGGTGGTGACCCAGGACATCCCGCTGGCGGCCCGCGCCCTGGAAGGCGGCGCCAGCGCGATCAGCCCGCGCGGCGAGCGCTTCACCCGCAACAACATCGCCGAGCGGCTGTCAGTGCGCGAGTTCATGGCCGAGTTGCGCGGCGCTGGTATCCAGACCGGCGGCCCGGCGACGCTGCATGCGCGCGACCGGCAGGCCTTCGCCAACGAGCTGGATCGCTGGCTGGCGCAGCGCCGCCCCTGAGCCACGCCGCCCCGCCCGGGCGGCGCGCGTAGAATGGCCGCCCTTTACCCGGCAACCCCCATGGCCCTCACCGCCACTGTCCGCAAGGCCGAGCTGCAGATCAGCGACATGGATCGCGGCTACTACGCCACCCATAACCTGACCCTCGCCCAGCACCCCTCCGAAACCGACGAGCGGCTGATGTTGCGGCTGCTCGCCTTCGCGATGTTCGCCGATGACCGCCTGGCCTTCGGCCGTGGCCTCAGCAGCGACGATGAGCCGGACCTGTGGCGACACGACTACGGCGGCGAGATCGAGCAGTGGATCGACCTCGGCACGCCGGACGAATCGCGCGTGCGCAAGGCCTGCAACCGCTCCCGCGAGGTCATCGTGCTGACCTATGGCGGCCAGGCGGTGGAGACCTGGTGGAAGAAGAATGGCGCCGCGCTCTCGCGCCATCGCCAGCTGCGGGTGATCGAGATCGACCCGGCCACGGTAGAGGCGCTCGGTGCGCTGATCCAGCGCAGCATGCGCTTCAACGTGCTGATCCAGGATGGCGAGATCCAGCTGCTGGGCGAGGACAGCAGCGTCGACGTGGTGCCGATCGAGCGCACCGCGACCGCATGAGCGTGATCGACTGCGACGTGCTGGTCATCGGCGCCGGTGCCGCCGGGCTGATGACCGCGCTGACCGCCGGCCAGCGCGGCCGGCGGGTGCAGGTGATCGACCACGCCAACAAGATCGGCAAGAAGATCCTGATGTCCGGCGGGGGGCGCTGCAACTTCACCAATACCGGCACCACGCCGGCCAACTTCCTCTCCGCCAACCCGCATTTCTGCAAATCGGCGCTGGCCCGCTTCAGCCCGGGCGACTTCATCGAGATGGTCGAGCGCCATGGCGTGGCCTATCACGAGAAAGAACTCGGTCAGCTGTTCTGCGACATCTCCTCCAAGCTGATCGTCAAGCTGCTGGTGGACGAATGCCACGCCGCGGGCGCGCAGATCCGCACCCACTGCACGGTCGACAAGGTGGAACGCGGCGCCGACGGCTTCCGGGTGGACACCACGCAGGGTCGCTTCCACGCCGCCTCGCTGGTGGTCGCCACCGGCGGGCTGTCGATCCCCAGCCTCGGCGCGACCGGCTTCGGCTACGAGCTGGCGCGGCAGTTCGGCCATGACCTCCTGCCGACCCGCGCCGGCCTGGTGCCCCTGACGCTTTCCGGCAAGCACCAGGAGCGGCTGCAGGACCTGGCGGGCGTCGCCCTGCCGGTGGAGGCGCGCTGCAATGGCCGCAGCTTCCGCAATGCGCTGCTGTTCACCCACCGCGGCGTCAGCGGTCCCTCGATCCTGCAGATCTCCTCCTATTGGCAGCCCGGCGACGACCTGCGCCTGGACCTGCTCCCCGGCGAGGATGCGGAAGGCTGGCTGCGCGAACTCAAGCGCACCCACGGCGCCTCCGAGCTGCGCAACGCGCTGGCCGAACGCCTGCCCAAGCGCCTGGCACAGCGCCTGTGCGAGCTGTGGCTGCCGGACAAGCCGGTACGCCAGCTGGACGAACGCGAACTGCGCGCCGCCGCGGCGACCCTGCGCGACTGGCCGCTGGTGGCCAGCGGCACCGAGGGCTATCGCACCGCCGAGGTGACCCTGGGCGGCGTGGATACCGACGCGGTGTCGTCCTCCACCATGGAATCGCGCCGGGTACCCGGCCTGTATTTCGTGGGCGAAGTGCTCGACGTGACCGGCTGGCTCGGCGGCTACAACTTCCAGTGGGCCTGGGCGTCCGGCCACGCCGCCGGCCTGGCCGCCTGAGGCGTCGACGCGCGACCGGGTTGGCAGCCCCGGGCCTTGCGCATGGACGGCGCCCCGCAGCATCGTGTATTACAGCGGGTCATGGCGCTTGGGGAAATGTGTGGACCTTTCGCTGGACGGCTCCCCCGGGCCGACCGGCGCCACGCCGTGCGCGCCCCCGCGCCGACCGCCCCGCCCGTGCATGCCCTGCCCCACCCTGTTCCCCGGAATCCTTGAATGCAGAACGGCAAAGACCTCACCCTCCGCCTGATGATCGTCGACGACAGCGGCGAGAGCGCCGAGGGCATCGTCACCACCCTGCGCAACAGCGGCATCGCCGTGCGTCCCTCCCGCCCGCAGAGCACCGACGACCTGTCGGCGATGCTGTCAGGGCAGATCGACCTGGTGCTGGCCTCGCACTCCCGCGACCTGCCGCTGGGCGCCGTGCAGCAGGCGATCGCGCGCAGCGGCAAGGACGTGCCGCTGGTGCTGCTGACCGACCGGCTGGACGAGAACGAATGGGTCGAAGCCGCCGGCCATGGCATCCGCGCCATCGCCCTGCGCCAGCGCCCGGAACACCTGCTGGGCGTGGTGCGTGCGGAGGTGACCGACCTGCACGCGCGCCGCGGCCTGCGCCGCATCGAGGCGCAGATGCGCGAGACCGAGCGCCGCTGCGACGCGCTGATCGCCTCCTCGCGCGACCCCATCGCCTATGTGCACGAGGGCATGCACATCCGCGCCAATGACGCCTACCTGGAGATGTTCGGCTTCGAGTCGTTCGAGGATGTCGAGGGCATTTCGCTGCTCGACCTGATCGCGGCCCAGCATGTGGAAGACTTCAAGCAGCTGCTGAAGTCGATGAGCAAGGGCGAGGCGCCGCCGCCGCAGTACAAGGTGGATGCGCGCAGCCTGGAAGGCGACACCTTCCCGGCCACGATGGAATTCGCCACCGCCACCTACGAGGGCGAGGCCTGCATCCAGGTGGTGTTCCGCCGCCGCGAGGAATTCGACCCGGAACTGGCGCGCGAGGTCGAGGACCTGCGCCAGCGCGACCCGGTCACCGGCCTGCTCAACCGCCCGACCTTCATGGTGGCGCTGGAAGATGCCGTCACCCAGGCCAGCCGCGGCGAGCACCAGTCCGGCTTCCTGCTGGTGGAGCCGGACCACTACGCCCGCATCCTGGCCGATATCGGCCTGGATTCGGCCGATGCACTGATCGCGGCGCTGGCCACGCATCTGGCGGCACACGTGGACGGCGACATGCGCACCGCGCGCTTCGGCGAGAACAGCTTCGCGGTGCTGCTGGCCGGTGACCATCACCGCACCAGCGCGCTGGCCGACAAGATCCGCGCGGCGTTCGCGCAGCACGTGTTCAGCCTGGGCGATCGCTCGGCGACGGTGACGGTGAGCATCGGCGGCGTGCAGATCGGCGAGCGGATCGCCAGCATCGGCCAGGTGCTGCAACGGGCCACCGAGGCGGTGCGCGCGGGCAGCGAGCTGGGTGGCAACGGCGTGCACATCTTCGACCCGGGCGCGGTGGATCGCGCCGAGGAAGAGCGCATCCAGCGCTGGATCGAGAACCTGCACGAGGCGCTGGTCGGCAACGGCTTCCTGCTGCACTTCCAGCCGGTGCTGCACCTGATGGGCGAGCCGATCGAGCTCTACCAGGCGTTCCTGCGCCTGGAGCGCAACGGCGAGCTGATCTCTCCGGCCACCTTCATGGCGATCGCCGAAGAGCACGCGATGATCGCCGACATCGACCGCTGGGTGATCCGCGAGGCGATCCGCACCCTGGCCGAGCGCCAGCGCGCGGGCCACGCGACGCACCTGCTGGTGCGGATCGGGCCGGCCGCCTATTCGGATCCGCGCACGGTGGCGCTGATCCGCCAGGAGCTGGCGGCGCACGGGGTACCGGGCGAGCGGCTGTGGCTGCAGACGCCGGAGTCGAAGGTGTTCACGCATCTGCGCAACGCGCAGCAGTTCCTCGCCGAGGTGACCGCCCTGGGCTGCAAGCTCGGGCTGGAGCAGTTTGGTTCGGGCCTGGATTCCTTCCAGCTGCTGTCGCACTTCCAGCCGTCGTTCCTCAAGCTCGACCGCGGCCTCACCGCCGATGCGGTGCAGGGCAAGGAAAGCCAGGAGAAGATCCGCGAGATCACCGGGCGGGCACAGCCGGAGGGCATCCTGACGCTGGTGGAATTCGTCGGCGATGCGGCGTCGATGAGCCTGTTCTTCAATGCTGGCGTGGATTACGTGCAGGGCGATTTCATCGGACCTGCCGGGGCGGCGATGAACTACGAGTTCTGATCGCGGACTACCGGGCTGGGGACTCCACGCGGCCCCCTGCTCCTCTGATCGCGGACTGCCGGGCCGGGGACTCCACGCAGGCCCCTGCTCCTCTGATCGCGGACTGCCGGGCCGGGGACTCCACGC
>DJAN01000128.1 GCA_002429615.1 Lysobacteraceae bacterium UBA6001 | reverse complement strand
GACGCTCTTCCGATCTCCGACACCCCGCAGACCGCGGCCGCCAGCGCCAACGCGCCGACCCAGGCCGAAGACGACTTCGCCGCGCTGTACGGCGGCCCGGCGCCGTCGGCCGACACCGCGCAGGCCGGCGCCGCCGATGGCGCCGCCAGCTACGACCCGTGGGAGCGCTACAACCGCGCGATGCACCGCTTCAACCTCGCGGTGGATCGCGGCGTCGCCCGTCCGCTGGCCAATGCCTACGTCAATGTCACGCCGCAACCGGTGCGCCTGGGCGTGAGCAATTTCTTCGAGAACCTGCGCTCGCCGGTGACCATGGTCAACCAGCTGCTGCAGGGTCACCCGGTGTTCGCCCTGCAGACCCTGGGCCGCTTCGTGATGAACTCGACGCTGGGTATCGGCGGCCTGCTCGATCCGGCCAGCGCGGCGAAGGTGCCGCGCCGTACCGAGGACTTCGGCCAGACCCTGGGCGTGTGGGGCTGGAACAACTCGCGCTACTTCGAGCTGCCGCTGTTCGGGCCGCGGACCGTGCGCGATACCTTCGGCCTGGCCGGCGACGTGCCGTTGTCGCCGCTGCGGCAGGTGGATGACAACACGGTGCGCTTCGGCCTGCAGGGGCTGCAGCTGGTCAATACGCGCGCGCAGCTGCTGGCGGTGGATGCGCTGCGCGACCAGGCGGTGGACGAGTACGCGCTGACCCGCGATGCGTGGCTGCAGCGTCGTAATTACCAGATCCAGAGCGATCGCCGCGGCAACCGCGGCGCGCAGGACGAGGAGCACGACACCACCGTGCCGGCCGATGCGATGCCGATTCCCAATTTCGGGAACTGAGCGCGCGTCGATGCGTGAGAAAAAGGCCCGGGGTTTTCCCGGGCCTTTTCTTTTGTGTCGCGGGGGGACGGCGCGCGGTCGCGGCTGAAGCCGCTCCTACAAGAGGGGCGGCGTCGGCTTCGCGCTGGGTGGGTCAGGCGGCCAGCGCGCGCTCGATGGCGGCGACCAGGCCGGCATCGTCCGGCTTGGTGTTCGGCGCGAAACGGGCGATCACCTCGCCGTCGCGACCGACCAGGAATTTCTCGAAATTCCACACCACGCCCGGCGCCGGGTTCGGTTCGATGCCGTAGCCGACCAGCTGCTGGCGCATCGCCGCCTCGCCCACCGATTCCGGCTGCGCGGCGATCAGCGCGCGGTACAGCGGATGGGTCTGCGCGCCGGTGACCTCGATCTTGGAGAACATCGGGAAGCTCACGTCATAGGTGAGCTGGCAGAACTGCTGGATCTCGGCATCGCTGCCCGGCTCCTGGCCCTTGAAGTCATTGGCCGGGAAACCCAGCACTTCCAGGCCCGCCTCGTGCTTGGCGCGGTACAGCTGCTCAAGCCCCTCGTACTGCGGGGTCAAGCCACACTTGGATGCCACGTTGACCAACAGCAGGACCTTGCCGCGGTAGTCGGCCAAGCTGGCCGGCTGGCCGTCGATGGTGTTCAGGGGAATGTCGTAAAGCGTCGTGGCCATGGAGGGGTGCTGCTCCTTGTTGCGGTTGCCGCGCGGGGGAATCCTGCTTGCCCGCGGGGCGGTCGGCCGCGGGCATACCCTGGCGCAGGACGCCAGAGGGGATGTCGGAAATCAGTCGGAATCCTCGCCGCCGTCGTCAGGCGCGCCCAGCGCATCCAGCGCCGCGTCCTCGAGCAGCTCGCGTGAATCCTCGACCGACAGGGTTTCCACGCCGCGCAGGCGGCGCTCGATGGTGCGGGTCTTGCGGCTCGCCTCGCCGAGGCTCTTGCCGACGGTATTGATCTGCTTCTCGGCCTTTTCCAGGATGCCGGCGAACTTTCCGAACTCGCTCTTCACCGCCCCGAGCAGGCTCCACACTTCACTGGAGCGCTTCTCGATGGCCAAGGTGCGGAAGCCCATCTGCAGGCTGTTGAGCAGCGCGGTCACGGTGGTCGGCCCGGCAACCACCACGCGATGCTCGCGCTGCAGCAGGTCCACCAGGCCGGGGCGGCGGATGGTCTCGGCGTACAGGCCCTCGGTGGGCAGGAACATCACCGCGAAATCGGTGGTGTGCGGCGGCACGATGTACTTGTCGCCGATCGACTTGGCCTGGATGCGGATCGCCCGCTCCAGCTGCGCGCCCATCGCCAGCACCAGCTCCTGCTCGCCCTGTTCCTGGGCGTCGATCAGGCGCTCGTAGTCCTCGCGCGGGAACTTGGAGTCGATCGGCAGCCAGACCGGCGCGTCGTCCTGCGCGCGGCCGGGCAGGCGCACGGCGAAGTCGACCATCTCGCCGCTGTCCGGGCGTACGCGCACGCCGCGCGCGTACTGCTCCTGGGTCAGGGTCTGCTCAAGGATGTTGTCCAGCTGCACTTCGCCCCAGCCGCCACGCGTCTTGACGTTGGTCAGCACGCGCTTGAGGTCGCCCACGCCGGTGGCCAGCTGCTGCATCTCGCCCAGCCCGCGCTGCACCTGCTCCAGGCGTTCGGACACCAGCTTGAACGACGCGTCCAGGCGGGTGTTGAGCGTGGTCTGCAGTTTCTCGTCGACCGTGGCGCGCATCTGTTCGAGCCTGGCGGCGTTGTCGGCCTGCAGGGCCTGCAGCTGCTGCTCCAGGGTGGCACGCATCTCGGTGATGCGCTGCTCGTTGCGCTGGGTCAGCTCGGCCAGGCGCTGGCCCAGCTGTTCGGCGAAGCGCTGCTGCGACTGCGCCGCTTCGGTGCGGCCGGTGCGGGCATCCTCCACCAGCGACTGGCGCAGCGCCTGCAGCTGGGTGTCGGTGCGCGCGGTGAAGTCGGCCAGCTGCTGGCCGAAGGCATGGATGCGGGCTTCCTGCTGCTGGCCGAAGTGTTCGAGCTGGCCGCGCAGCTCGCCCAGGCGCTGGGCCTGCATGTCGGCCGTGCGCTGCTGGGCCTGGCCGCCTTCTTCGCGCGCGCGGCGCGCTTCCTCGCCGAGGGTGTCACGCAGCTGGTCCAGGCGTTGTTCGGTGCGGCCGGAAAGATCGGCCAGCTGCTCGCGCAGTTCGCCGCGCCCCTGGCGCTGTTCCTCGCGCAGGGTCTGTTCGAGGGCGCCATGGCCGCCGCGGCGGAAGAGTGCGGCCAGCTGCAGCACGATGACCGCGCAGAGCAGGCCGGCCAGAAGAAGGGTTTCAGCGGACATGCGCACAGTGTAGCCGCCCGCGTCTCACCGGCTGCGTCCGCGGCTAAGCTGGGCGCTGCTCCCTCCGGTGCCCGGGTCCATGCTCGAACTGTTCGGAAAGGCGTCGTCGATCAACGTGCGCAAGGTGCTGTGGACACTGGACGAGATCGGCCTGGACTACCAGCGCCACGACGTCGGCAGCGGCTTCGCGCCGACCGACACCCCGCAGTTCCTGGCACTGAACCCGAACGCGCTGGTGCCGGTGCTGCGCGACGGTGAAGTCGTGCTGTGGGAATCCAACACGATCTGCCGCTATCTGGCCGCTCGCGCGGGCCGCGACGACCTGCTGCCGACCGCCCCGCAACCGAGAGCCGCGGTCGAGCAGTGGATGGATTGGCAGGCCACCGAACTCAACAGCGCATGGCGCTATGTGTTCATGGCGCGGGTGCGGCAGAGCCCAGCCCACGGGGATCCGGCCGCGATCGCCGCCAGCATCGCCCGCTGGAACCACCTGATGGGCATCCTCGACAGGCAGCTCGCGGCCACCGGTGCCTTCGTCGCCGGCACCGGTTTCAGCCTCGCCGACGTGGTGATCGGCCTGTCGGTGCAGCGCTGGCGACAGACGCTGCTCGAGCGGCCCTCGCTGCCGGCGGTGGCGGACTACTTCGCCCGCCTCCAGTCGCGCGAAGCGTTCCGTCGCCACGGCGACAACGGCCTGCCCTGATTGGCGCATGCCGTCGCCTCGGCGGGCGCGGGCGATCCGCAACGGCGGGTGACGGACACGCCCGCGCTCAGAACCCCTCCAGCACGATCTTGCCGCGGGTGGCGTGGGATTCCAGCGCGACATGCGCGCGGCGCAGGTTGGCTGCATCGATGCGGCCGTAGTGCTCGCCCAGCGTGGTGTTCAGCACCCCTTCGTCGACCAGCGTGGCCACGCGCGTGAGCAGGTCGTGCTGGGCCTGCATGTCCGCGGTGGCGAACAGCGGGCGGGTGAACATGAACTCCCAGTGCAGCGACAGCGACTTGCGCTTGAGCGGCACCGCGTCGAGCGTGGCCGGATCGTCGATCAACGCCAGGTGCCCCTGCGGCGCCAGCACCTCGACCAGTTGCGCGTAGTGCTGCTCGGTGTGGGTCAGGCTGGCGACGTGGGTCACCGCCTCGACACCCAGCGCGCGCAGCTGCGGCGCCAACGGCTGCTGGTGGTCGATGACATGGTGCGCGCCCTGCGTGCGCACCCAGTCGGCGGTCTCCGGGCGCGAGGCGGTGCCGATCACGGTCAGGTCGGTGAGCCGGCGTGCCAGCTGCACCAGGATCGAGCCGACGCCGCCGGCCGCGCCCATCACCAGCAGGGTCTGGCCGCGGCCGACGCCCTCGGCCACGCCGAGGCGGTCGAACAGCAGTTCCCAGGCGGTGATCGCGGTGAGCGGCAGGGCGGCCGCCTGCGCGGGAGACAGACTGCGCGGTGCAAGCGCGGCGATGCGCTCGTCGACCAGGGTGTACTCGGCGTAGCTGCCCGGGCGGTTGATCGCGCCGGCGAACCAGACGGTCTGACCGGGGCGGAACAGGGTGACCTCCGCGCCGACCGCCTCGACCTCGCCCACCGCATCCCAGCCCAGCACGCGCGGGCCTTCGGTGGGGGCGTTCATGCGCACCTTGGTGTCGGCCGGGTTCACCGCGATGGCGTGGACGCGCACCCGCAGGTCGCGCGGACCGGGCTGCGGTTGCGGCAGTTCGATGTCCTGCAGCGCGCGCGGGTCGTCCGCGGGCAGGCCGTGCTGGAGATAGGCGATGGCTTTCATGGCATCCGGCTCAAGGGGAAGAGAACCGCATGCTGCGCTGGCGCCGAATTCCCGGAAAGCGGCAAAATCGGTCAACACTTTCCTTTCGGAAGGGAAAATGATCCGCTTTGAGGACCTCACCCTGTTCGTGCGGACCGCCGCGCTGGGCAGCTTTTCGGCCGCCGCGCGCGAGACCGGGCTGACGCCGGGCCAGGTAAGCGCGGCGGTGGCGCGGCTGGAACGCGAACTCGACCTGCGCCTGTTCGCGCGCACCACCCGCAGCCTGCGTCTCAGCGGCGAAGGCGAGCGCTACCTGCCCTACGCGCAGACGGTGCTGGCGACCCTGCGCGAAGGCGAAGAAGCCCTGCACGGCGCCGAGGCCGCGCTGCAGGGGCGGCTGCAGATCGCCGCACCTTCCGACCTGGGCCGGCATGCCCTGCTGGGCTGGCTGGCGGAGTTCCGCCGGCTGCATCCGCGGCTGGACTGGCGCCTGCATCTCTCCGACCAGGTGGCCGACCTGTTCCGCGATCCGGTGGACGTGGCGATCCGGCTCGGCCGGCTCGATGACGCCGACTACATCGCACTGCCGCTGGCCACCGGGAACCGCCGCGTGCTGGTCGCCGCGCCGGACTACCTCGCCCGCCGCGGTATGCCGGCCTCACTGGAGGCGCTGCGCGAACACGATTGCCTGCTCTACCAGCTGGGCCGGCGTGCGCATGACCGCTGGGCATTCCAGGTCGAGGGCCGCCGGCAGGTGGTGACGGTGCGCGGCACGCTGGTCTGCGATGACGCCGAAGTAGTGCGGCGCTGGACGGTCGCCGGCGAAGGCATCACCTACAAATCGTGGCTGGACGTGAGCGACGACGTCGAGGCCGGCCGCCTGGTGCTGCTGTTCCCGCAATACGGCGAGACGCTGCCGCTGCAGCTGGCCTGTCCACATCGCAAGCAGTTCTCGCCGGTGGTGCGCGAGCTGCACCGCTTTCTCGCCGAACGCTGCGCCGCGCGCGCGGCACGACTGCTGCCGCATCTGCCCTCGCCTTGAGCGACCGCCTGCCGGACAATGGCGCCCCTCTCCCGCACAGTGGTCGCCTACGTCATGCCGTGGATGGGCATCCAGGATGTTTGGACCTTCGTGGTGGCGGTGCTGGTGTTCCTGGCGCTGCCTGGCCCCGGCACGTTCACGCTGTTGACCGCCAGTGGCCGCAGCGGCATCCGCGGCGGTTACACCGCGCTGGCCGGCCTGCTGGTCGGCGACCAGGTGCTGATGTGGCTGGCGGTGGCCGGCGTGGCCGCGCTGCTGCAGGCCAATCCGCTGCTTTTCCGTGGCGTGCAGTACCTGGGCGCGGCGTATCTGGTGTGGGTGGGCATCGGCCTGCTGCGCGCACCGCGTGCCGGCGGTGCCAGCCCGATCACGCTGCGTCCAGGCCACTATTTCCGCCAGGGCGTGCTGATCACGCTGCTCAATCCGAAGGCCATCATCTTCTACATGGCCTTCTTCCCGCTCTTCATCGATCCGGCCCGGCACCAGGGCCTGGCCACGTTCGCCACGATGGCGGCGCTGATCGCGCTGCTCGGGGTGGCGTACTGCTCGCTGCTGATCTTCATCGGCCACGCGATGGCGCGCCGGCTGGGACAGCATCCGCGTGCGGGGCAATGGCTTCGACGTTGCGCCGGGGTCGGCCTGATCGGCTTCGGCGTGCGCCTGGGCGTGGGCTGAAACCCAAAAAAGTGGGGGGCCGTCCCCCACGAACGGCCCCCCGGGTGGTCCGGCTAGCGCCGGTCCTGACTGGCTGCAGGTCGGACCCGCGTTGCGGCACCCGTGATCCTGCAGTGGCGCCACTGTAGGTCGCGGACGCGGCCGCTGATATGCGACAAATCAAATTCAAAGGCGGATCGGAAGGACGGTTCGCCGCAGGGCATACTCCGGGCATGGAATTCCACCCCGACGACCTCGACCACCCCGCCGTGATCGGCCTGCTGGAAGCGCATCTGCGCGACATGCATGCGATCACCCCGGCGGAGAGCGTACATGCGCTCGACCTGTCGGGATTGCGCGCGGCCGACGTGCGCTTCTGGTCGGCCTGGATCGACGGCCAGCTGGTGGCCTGTGGCGCGCTGCGCGACCTGGGCCGGGGCCAGGGCGAGCTGAAGTCGATGCGGACCGCGAGCGCGCACCGCAACCAGGGCGTGGGTACCGCGATGCTGGCGCACCTGCTGGCGCACGCCCGCGCGGAAGGTTACGAGCAGCTGTGGCTGGAGACCGGCGCGACGGCCCCGTTCTTTCCGGCGCACCGGCTGTACGCGCGTGCGGGCTTCGAGACCTGTGGTCCCTTCGCCGACTACACCGACGACCCGCACAGCGTGTTCATGACCTTGCGCCTGTAAACGGCTGCGCAGGACTTCCGGGCATGGCATTGCTGCACCGCGTTCGGCGAAACTCGACGTTTCCTTACGCACCCATGAGGTCCGCATGCAGTCCTGGCTCCGGCGCAAGCCACTGGATATGGTCACCGTCCACGAGGAAGGGCGGCGGCTGGTCCCCACGCTGAGTTGGCCGCACCTGGTTGCGCTGGGCATCGGCGCGATCGTGGGAACCGGCATCTACACGCTGATCGGCGTGGGCGCGGACAAGGCCGGCCCGGCCGTGCTGCTGTCCTTCGTGGCCGCCGGCATCGTCTGCGCGTGCGCGGCGCTGGCCTATGCGGAGATGGCGACGATGATGCCGGCTGCCGGCAGCGCCTACACCTACAGCTATGCGGCGCTGGGCGAGACCATCGCCTGGGTGGTGGGCTGGAGCCTGATCCTGGAGTACTCGCTGGTGGTGAGTACGGTAGCGGTGGGCTGGTCGGGCTACTTCGTTGGCTTCCTGCAGTGGGTGCAGCAGCAGACCGGATGGAACGTGACCTTGCCCGCGGCGCTGGCGGCGGGCCCGCATGCCGGCGGCATCCTCAACCTGCCTGCGGTGGTGATCACCTTCGTGGTGGCCGGCGCGCTGATTGCCGGCACCCGCGAGAGCGCCACGATCAACGCGTTCCTGGTGGTGTTCAAGCTGATCGCGCTGGGCATCTTCATCGCGGTGGCACTGCCGGCGTTCAATGCCGACAACCTGCATCCGTTCATGCCGTATGGCTTCTCCAAGGCGCTGGGCCCGGATGGCGTCGAGCGCGGCGTGATGGCGGCGGCGGCGATCATCTTCTTCGCCTTCTATGGCTTCGATGCGATCTCCACTGCTGCCGAGGAGACCAAGAATCCTGGCCGCGACCTGTCGATCGGCATCGTCGGCTCGATGATCGGCTGCACGATCATCTACGTGCTGGTGGCGCTGGCCGCGGTGGGCGCGATGAGCTACACGGTGTTCGCGCACAGTGCCGAGCCGCTGGCGCTGATCATGCGCCAGCTGGGCCATGGCACCGCCGCACTGGCGATCGGCATCGTGGCGATCATCGCGCTGCCCACCGTGCTGCTGGCGTTCTTCTATGGCCAAAGCCGGATCTTCTTCGTGATGTCACGCGATGGCCTGCTGCCGCGTGGGCTGTCCAAGGTGAACCAGCGCACCGGCACGCCGGTGACGATCACGCTGTTCACCGCGGTGCTGGTTGCCGCGCTGGCCGGCGTGGCGCGGCTGGACGAGATTGCGGCGCTGGCCAACGCGGGCACGCTGGCGGCATTCACCGCAGTGGCGGCCTGCCTGCTGGTGCTGCGCAAGCGCGAGCCGAACCGCGAGCGCAAGTTCCGCACGCCGCTGGCGTGGGTGGTGGGGCCGCTGGCGATCGCGGGCTGCGCCTATCTGTTCTGGAGCCTGCCGACGCGCACGCAGCTGTGGTTCGCGGCATGGAATGTGCTCGGGCTGCTGGTGTACGTGCTGTACAGCCGTGGCCGCGCGGTGCTGGCGAAGCAGGGCTGAGGATTCGTCGCGCCACCGGCATCGGGCCGGTGGCGGGGGCGGCTCTGGTTCGGCCTGCGCGCGCTAATCGCGCTTTTTTGTAGGAGCGGCTTCAGCCGCGACCGGACATTCTCGGCGCCGATGCAGTCACCTGCGCACGGATACGCCCCGCGTCGCGGCTGAAGCCGCTCCTACAACAACAACGACAGCGACCGTGGCAGTGGCAGTGGCAGTTACAGCGACAACAACAACCACAGGACGGCACACGATAAGCCGTCAGTGCGTCACCGCCCGCTGCTTCGCCGCATACTCTTCCGCCTGCCGCAGCACCCGCATCACGTTGCCGCCCCAGATATCGGCGATCTGCTTCTCGCTGTAGCCCTTGCGCAGCAACCACGCGGTGATCTTCGGCAGCTGGCTCACATCCTCCATGCCCTGCACGCCACCACCGCCATCCCAGTCCATGCCGATACCGGTGTGTTCCGGGCCGACCACGTCGAGGATGTGGCCCAGGTGGGCAAGGAAGTCATCCAGCGTGGCCTGCTTCACCGGGTAGCGCGCATCGAGTTCCTTCAGGGCGTCGCCATAGGCCTGTGCCTGCGCCATGCTCATGCCGTCGTACTCGCCGAAACGCGCTTCCAGCGCCTTCTCCGCTTCCAACCGCTCGGGCGATTTGGTGATCGCGGTGAGATAGCCGCCGTAAGCGTTGACCTGGATCACCCCGCCCTTGGCCGCCAGCTTGCGCAGTCGCGCGTCGTCCAGATTGCGCGGATGATCAAACACCGCGCGCGACCCACTGTGCGACAGGATGAAAGGCACCTTGGACGCCGTCAGCAGGTCATCGAACACCGCATCGGACGAGTGCGACTCATCGAGCACGATGCCTCTCCGGTTCGCTTCCTGCACTAGCGCGCGTCCAGCCGGGCTCAATCCTTTCCACTCCGGCCCTTTCGGATCGGTCGCCGAGTCGGCGAACTCGTTGTTCTTGAAATGCGCCAGGCTGAGCATGCGCAGGCCGGCTTGCTGGTAGAAGCTCAACAGGCTCGGGTCGGCCACCAGCGGGCTGGCATTCTCCATGCTGATGAACACCACGCGGCGGCCGCTGGCCTTGATGCGGTCGGCATCGTCGGCGCTGCGGGCCAGCGCGAACTTGTCCGGGTGCGCGGCCACCATCTCGCGGATTTCCACCAGCCGTGCCAGCCCGGCATCGCGGTCGTGCAGATGCGCCGCTTCACTGCGGTCGCCCTGCTCGGTGTAGATGGCCCAGAAGCCGCCATCCAGCGCGCCTTCCAGCATGCGCGGATAGTCCACCTCCGACACCGCGCTGCCCGCATGCCGCTGCAGGATGTCGAAACCGTCGCGCGCCAGGTTGGCGGGCGTATCGAGGTGGGTATCGAGGGTGAGCAGGCGCTGCTGCAGCGCCTTGGCACGCGCGAGCTCGTCGGCGCTGAAATCGACAGCGGCCGCCGACAGCGGCCACGAAAGCAACAGGGACACCAGCAACGGCAGGGTGCGACGCTTCATCGGATCTCGCCTTGGAAGACAGATCGCACCCTAGCGCCCGGCAGGGCGCGCGAACAGTGACCTCAGTCGAGCACCCGGCAGAACACCGCCTTGAGGTAGCGCGATTCCTGCACGTGGGCCATGAACGGATGGTCCGGGCCAGCGCCGGCGACCTTGAGGATCTGGATCGTGCGGCCGGAGTAGAACGAGGCGCGGCGCAGCATGTCCAGGAACTCCTGCTCGGACACCAGGCCGGTGCAGGAGAAGGTCGCGAACAGGCCGCCCGGCTTGACCACGCCCAGCGCCAGCTTGTTCATGTCCAGATACTTCTTCAGCGCGGTGATGACCTGGTCGCGGTCGCGGGTCATCTTGGCCGGGTCGAGGATGACCACGTCGTACTGCTCGCCGCGGTTGGCGGCATCGCGCAGCCACGGGAAGATGTCGGCCTGCACGAACTTCGGCCGCACGTTGTTGAGCTTGGCGTTGCCCTTGGCGATGGCGATGACGTCCTGGTCGATATCCACGCCCAGCACTTCCTCGGCGCCGCGCGCGGCGGCATACACCGCGAAACCGCCGGTGTTGCAGCACAGGTCGAGCACGGTCTTGCCCTCGACCTGCTGGCTCAGCCACTGGCGGTTCTCGCGCTGGTCGGCGAAGAAGCCGGTCTTGTGCGCGCCGGCCGGGTCGGCACGGAAACGGATGCCGTGCTCGGTGATCACCGCCGCTTCGGTGCCGGTGGTGTTGTGGAAGTCGAAGCTCTCCTGCTTCTGCACGTGCTCGTCGGCGAAGCTGTGGAAGCGGCAGCCCGGGAACTGCTCGCGCAGCGCCTCGTAGATCCATTCGCGGTGGCGGAACATGCCGGCGGCGAAGAACTCGACCACGACCAGATCGCCATAGCGGTCCACGACCAGGCCGGACAGGCCATCGCCCTCGCTATGCACGACGCGCCAGGCATCGGAGACCTGGTCCAGCTTGAGCACTTCACGGCGCAGCTCGACGGCCTCGGCGATCTTGCGCGAGAACCAGCCGGCGTCGACCGGCACTTCCTGGCGGGTTTCCAGGATGCGCACGGCGATACGTGAATGGCCGTTGTAGAACCCGCGGCCGATCCATTCCCCATCCACGCCGACCACCTCGACGATGCTGCCCGGCTTGGGCCGGGCGGCCGGCTTCTCCACCAGCTTCTGGAAAATCCACGGGTGGCTGGAGCGCCAGGCGTTCTTGAGGCGTACGACAGGGTTGGGGGTATTCATATGCCTATTGTACCGGCGGTTTGACGCCCTCCCCCGGCTGCCGGCAGAATGACCGCCAAGAAGGGGAGTAGCTCCCAAGCGTTGTCGCCGTCAATTCGAGCCCAGGCCATCCGGCTGCCGGCTCCGGTGCAACGGCAGCCGGTCCACCGGCTGTGAGCGAGACCTTCGCCGCGATGGCGAAGGTCTGTATTCCCGGAGAAGGATTCCGTGTGCAGCGCCTCGACCGTCCGGTTCGAGGCGTTTTCACATTCTCAACGGGACTCTCTCATGCAAACCATCGGCAACATCTGGCTCTGGGGCGGCTTCGCGATCGTGGTGATCGTGGCGCTCCTGGCCGACCTCGTCCTCATGCGCCACGGCGGACCCCACAAGGTCACGTTCAAGGAAGCGCTGTGGTGGAGCATCGGCTGGATCGCCCTGGCCCTGGCCTTCAACGCCGGCCTGTGGTGGTACCTGCACGAAACCGCCGGCAGCGTGCTGGCCAACCGCATCGGCCTGGAATTCCTCACCGGTTACCTGGTGGAGAAATCGCTGGCGGTGGACAACATCTTCGTCTTCCTGATGGTGATGACCTACTTCGCCGTGCCGGAAGAACAGCGCCAGCGCGTGCTGGTGATCGGCGTGCTTGGCGCGATCGTGCTGCGCGCGATCATGATCTTCGCCGGCGCGGTGCTGCTGGCCAAGTTCCACTGGCTGCTCTACGTGTTCGGCGCGTTCCTGCTGCTGACCGGTATCAAGATGTGGTTCTCCGCCGGCAAGGAGCCGGACCTGGAGGCGAACCCGGTGTTGCGCTGGATGCGCGGGCACCTGCGCATCAGCCCGCAGTACAACGGCAACCGCCTGATGACAGAGAAGGATGGCGTGCGCTGGTTCACCCCGCTGTTCGTGGTGCTGATCCTGATCGCGGTGACCGACGTGATCTTCGCGGTGGACAGCATCCCGGCGATCTTCGCCATCACCACCGACCCGTTCATCGTGCTGACCTCCAACGTGTTCGCGGTGCTGGGCCTGCGCGCGATGTTCTTCCTGCTCGCCGGCATGGCCGACCGCTTCCACCTGCTGCCCTACGGCCTGGCGGTGGTGCTGGTCTTCATCGGCGTGAAGATGCTGGCGATCGACCTGGTGAAGCTGCCGGTATGGGTATCGCTGGCGGCGGTGGCGCTGATCATCGGCACGACCGTGGTGCTGAGCCTGGTGCGTCCGGCCAAGCCCAAGCTGTCCTAGGCCCGAGGGCCCGGCGGGATTGTCCCGCCGGGCCGCGCCATTCTCCCGCGCCCCGGGGCCTTGCAATCGCCCGGGGCGACGCCATCCGCTTCGTATGGACACTTTGAATCCTCTCCACGACCCGGCCACCGATGCACGCGAGCAGCGCGGGCGGGTGATCCGTGCGTTCAACATCAGCCTGGGTGCCGTGCTGGTGATGGTGGCGGTCCTCGCCAGCCAGGCGGGATTCGACTGGCGCCCGTTCGCGGTACGCCCGCACGAGTGGGAAGGCCTGTGGGGGGTACTGACCGCGCCGCTGCTGCATGGTTCGCTGGAACACCTGGGCGCCAACGCATTCGCGATCCTGATCCTCGGCACCCTGGCCGGCAGCGTGTACCCGAAAGCGACCAAATGGGGCCTGCCACTGATGTGGCTGGGCTCGGGCCTGGGCGCCTGGTGGTTGGGCGACGTGGGTACCTTCCATCTCGGTGCCAGCGGCGTGACCCATGGCCTGATGTTCCTGCTGTTCGTGCTCGGGCTGATCCGCCGCGACCGCGCGGCGATCGCGACGAGCATGATCGCGTTCCTTTTCTACGGCGGCATGCTGCTGGCGATCCTGCCGCGCGAACCGGGCATTTCCTGGCAGTCGCACATGGGCGGTGCGATGGGTGGCGTGATCGCGGCGATCCTGTTCCGTCACCTCGACCCGCTGTTGCCGCGCAAGCGTTACAGCTGGGAAGACGAAGAGGAGGAAGCCGCGTTGGCCGACGATGACGTCGATGGCATGGAGCCACCGCGCCCGCGCGAGGTTCCCGTGCTGTGGCAGCGCGAGCCCGATCCGAACGGCGTGGTGATCCGTTTCCGGCGCCGCGATCCCTCGCAGGACTGAACGCGTTTGCACCCCGCCAGTAAAGGGGCTAGAACTGGACGCCCTGCCCTGACCGGGCTTGCGGGGTCATGCCATGGAACCGCAGTTCAGTGTGTTCGGACATGTCGGCCAGCCGGTCGCGGAGGTCTACGAGGCCGTTGCGGATCCGGCACAGCTCTCCCATTACTTCACCACCGGCGGCGCCCGCGGGCGTCTGGCCACCGGCGCCACGGTGTGGTGGGACTTCCATGATTTCCCCGGCGAATTCCCGGTGCAGGTGGTCGAGGCCACGCCCCCGGAGCGCATCGTGCTGGAGTGGGATTCCAACGAGGCGGTGCCGGAAGGGCAACCGCCACGCCGCACGCGGGTGACCTTCACCTTCAGTGCCACCGACGATGGGCGCACGCGGGTGGAGATCCATGAGGCCGGCTGGGCCGGCAACGACGCCGGGGTGCGTGCGTCCTATGGCAACTGCATGGGCTGGTCGCAGATGCTGTGCGCGTTGAAGGCGTGGCTGGAGTACGGCATCAACCTGCGCGAAGGCATGTACCGCTGAGCGCCTTCACTGGTCTACGGCGCGGCGACCCAGCGCCGGATCATCGGTGAAGAACGCATCGATGCCCAGCGCGAGGTAGGCGCGTATTTCCGCGACCGAGCCGGCCTCGTGGCGTGCGTTGTCGCCTTCACCGTCACGGAACTGCGGCGCGAGAAAGCGGTTTTCGGGGCGGAACGTATAGGGCTGCACCTGCAGCCCGGCGGCATGTGCGTCGCGCAGCAGATCGGTCGGTCTGGCGAGACGGCCCTGCGCATCGACCGGTATCAGGCTGCGGATGTCCGGGCCGATGGCATCGGCGTATGCGGCTACGTCGCGCAGGCCTTGCGGTGTCATCAGCGCTTGGTAACGACGGTCGGGCTTCTCACCTGGAACCGGCTGCGCTGACGCGCCCAGCAATTGCAGGAGACGGATGTTCGTACCTCGCCCGATGCGCGTCCGCAGATAGCGCAGGTTGCGGGTCTCGAACGACTGGATGACCACCGGTGCGGTGCGGGTATAGGCATGCGCATTCAAGGCGGCGAGCACCTTGTCCTCCATCGCCAGGTCGAGGCTGGCGAAATGGCTGGGATGCTTGATCTCCGGCACTAGCCCGATAACGCGGCCGACGGCCGCCGATTGCGCGGCGGTGAAGTCGATGATTTCGTCGAGCGTGACGATCTGGAACTGCCCATCCCAACGCGTGCCGCGCACCTGCGGCAGGCGTTCGCGTGCGCGCAGCGTCTTCAGTTCGGCGAGGGTGAAGTCCTCGGTGAACCAACCGTCGATGGCCTCGCCGTCGATGACCTTGCGGGTTCGTCGGTCGGCGAACTCGCGATGCGCGGCGACATCGGTGGTGCCGCCGATCTCGTTCTCGTGCCGGGCAACCAGCACGCCATCGCGGGTGGAGACCAGGTCCGGTTCGATGAAATCGGCGCCGTCGGCGATGGCCTGCGCGTAGGCGGCCAGGGTGTGTTCCGGGCGCAGGGCGCTGGCACCACGATGGGCGTACACCAGCGCCTTGCCGGCGTGTTCACCCGCTGCTGCCGGTAGCGCGACGATTGTCATCAGCAGGGCGGCCATCCATTTCCTTGCATGGCGATAGCGCATGGGCTGTTCCCGGGGCTTGTGGCCACCACGCTCGCGGCTCCTCGTGACAGCGCGGTGACCGCTCGCCTACTTGCCGATGCAGAAGCTGGAGAAGATGCGTCCAAGCAGGTCATCTGCGGTCATCCGGCCAGTGATCTCACCCAGTGCGTCATGCGCCAGGCGCAGCTCCTCGGCCGCCAGTTCCAGCTGCTCGTGGTCGAGCTGTGCCTGCGCCGCGGCGAGATGTTCGCCACTGCGGGCCAGCGCATCGACATGCCGGCTGCGCGCGGTGAATTCGCCGTCGACGCTCTCGCCGGCATCGGCGCCGGCAACCTGCGCCAACCGGGCGTGCAGTTCCGGCAGACCCGCGCCGGTGGCGGCGGATACCGCGATGGCATTGGCGGCGAGCATCGGCGTGGCGGGGAGCAGGTCGGCCTTGTTGTGGATCCACAGGCTGCGCGGCACCTGCGCCACGTCCGCGGCGACGGCGGCGTGGCCCGCTTCCGGTTCACGCGCGTCGATCACCACCAGCGCCAGGTCGGCGCGCTGCAACTCGGCGCGCGCGCGCCGCATCCCTTCGCGCTCGATCGCATCGCCGCTCTCACGCAGGCCCGCCGTGTCGACCAGCGTGAGTTCCAAGCCGTCGATGCGGATGGTCTCGCGCAAGGTGTCGCGGGTCGTGCCGGCGACATCGGTGACAATCGCGCGTTCGCTGCCCGCCAACGCATTGAGCAGCGAACTCTTGCCAGCGTTCGGCGGCCCGATCAGCACGGCATGCACGCCATCGCGCAGCTTGCGGCCGCGTTCGGCATCGCGCAGCAGGTCGGCCAGCGTGACCTGCGCGGCGGACAGGCCGGCGCGCACCTGCGCACCGCCCAGCGTCTCGATGGGTTCATCGGCGAAGTCGATCGCCGCCTCGATGTGGATGCGCAGCACGGTGACCTGTTCGGCCAAGGCCTCGACACGTTGAGAGAACACGCCATCGAGCGACCGACGCGCCGCGCGCGCGGCGCGGGTGTCGCCGGCGGCGATGAGGTCGGCAATGGCTTCGGCCTGGGCGAGGTCGAGCTTGCCGTTGAGGAACGCGCGTTCGCTGAACTCACCCGGGCGTGCCTGGCGCGCGCCCAGCGCGATGCAGCGTGCCAGCAGCTGGCGCAACACCACCGCGCCGCCGTGTCCCTGCAGCTCAACGACTTCCTCGCCGGTAAAGCTGTTGGGCGCGGGAAACCACAAGGCCAGGCCATCGTCGATCACTTCGCCTGCCGCATCCCGCCAGCGCGCGTAATGCGCGTGGCGCGGGCGCAGGCGCGGCGCGCCCAGCTGCGCGGCGATCGCGGCGGCACGCGGCCCGGACAGACGGATGATGCCCACGCCGCCGGCTCCGGCGGCAGTGGCGATCGCAGCGATGGTGTCGGACGGCGCCATGCGCTGAGGTTACAGCCCCTGCAGTTTTTCGCGCACCTGTGCCGCGCCCGCGCCGTCCGGCTGCAGGGCGAGATAGGTGGTGTAGGCCTGGCGCGCCTTGTCGCGCTCGCCAAGCTGGCGATAGGCGTCACCGAGGTTGAGCTGGGCGACGGCACGCGACGGGTCGATCCGCACGGTGTTCTCCAACCAGCGCGCCGCTTCGGCATAGCGCGCCTGGCGGTAATAGACGAAGCCGAGATTGTTGGCGGCCAGGGCGAAATCCGGACGCAGCTTGAGCGCTTCGGTGAACTGCGCCACCGCCTCGTCGTAGCGCTTTTCCTTGTAGAGCTGCAGGCCGCGCTCGTTGGCGCGTTGTGCCAGCTGCCGGTCGCTCTGCGGTGCGGCCGCCGGAATCGCCAGCTGCTTGCTGCCGCCCTGCAGGTCCTTCACCGTCACCGCGGTGGCATCGCTGCTGCTGGGCTGCGTGGCTTCGACCTTGCCCGCCATCGCGATGGCGTCGGCGGACAGCTGGCCGGTACCGGCATTGAGGTATTCCTCGGCCTGCGGCACCTGCAGCACGAACTCGCCGCCTTCCGAACCCGGCAGGCTGCCAAAGGCCGGGTTCTGCGGCGCCAACGCCGAGACCGCCGGCGCCACGTAGGCCGCCAGCTCGGTACCGGTGATCAAGCCATCGCCATTGAGATCGCCCTTGCCGGACAGCGCCTGCAGCAGCACCCAGGTAAATACCGAGTGGCCGTTCGGGCCACTGTCGGATACCTGCTGGTCGGCGCCACCGGCGGTCAGCATCTGGCGGCCCAGGCGGCGTGCGTTCTCGCGCAGGAAGGCGGCGTTGCCACCGCCCCCGCGGGTCAGGCCCAGCCCGCTGTAGCAGGCATCCATCACGAACATCACATGCTTGGCGCGCAGGCTCTCGGCGATGTTCTGGATGTCGGTCATCGCGATGGCATCGCGGGCGATGTCCTCGGGGTTGGAATCCACCGGAATGATGTAGCCCAGGTCACGCCCACTGGCGAGGCGGCGCGTGGCGCCGTGGCCGGCGAAGAAGACGAACACGCGGTCGTTGCGCTGGGTGCGCTCATCCGACAGGCGGTCGTGGAACGCGGCCAGGATGTTGTTGCGCGTGGCCTCGCCGTTCTTCAACACCACGACCTGCGAGGACGGGAAACCGAACCGGCCGGTGAGTGTGTCGGCGATCGCCTGGGCGTCGTTGGCGGCGTACTGCAGGCGCGGCCAGTGCGCGTAATCGTCGATGCCGATCACCAGCGCCCAGGACTTCTCGTAGCCGGTGGTGACGGTGGCATCGGCCGCGACGGTACGGGCGCGCGCCACGGTGAAGTCGCGACCATTCCAGCCCGCGAACTGGTAGCCGTCGGCGATGAGCTTGTCCAGGATCTGCGGCAGCGCCTTGACCGCGCGGTCGTGGATGTCGTGAAAGAGAATGATGCCGCGCTGCTCGTGTGCGACCTGGTCCAGCACGCGCTGCACGATGGAGTCGGGCACCGGGTCGGCCCAGTCCATGGAGTCGATGTTCCACATGATCGACTTCAACCCGGCTTCGCGCAGCAGCTGCAGCCCTTCGGCATTGCGCGCGCCATAGGGGAAGCGGAACAGCGGTGCGCGTTCGGCGTCGACCGCGCGCAGCAGGCGGTCGGTATCCATGACCTGGCTGCGCAGCGCGTCGCCGGTGGTGCGCGACAGCTGGGCATGGGTGAGGCTGTGGTTGCCGACGGCGTAGCCGTCTTCCATCAAGTGGCGGCTGATCGGTGCCAGCGCGCCGAGTTTCGCCTGCCCCTGTGCGTCGATCTGGCCAAGGTTGTGGCCGACCTCGAAGAACACACCCGGCACGTCGTAGCGCTTGAGGATGGCGACGATTTCATCGGTATAGGCCTTGTGCGGGCCATCGTCGAAGCTCAGCACCACGGTCTTGGCCGGCAGGTCGCGCCCGAAGACCTCGCGGTCGCTGTCCTTCATCGACATCGGGTAGGGCTCGATCACGCCGTAGTCGCGCAGGATGCTTTCGCGGTGATAGTGCTTGCGCAGGAAGGCGACGTAGTCCTCCCACTTCTCGCGCTTCTGGGCGATCGCGCGGCTGCGGTCGAAGCGGCTGAAGATGCGGGTGAGTTCCTGGTTGTAGTTGCGCTCGATCTCGTCGAGCGCATCCAGGTCCTCGCCGATACGCTGGTGCAGCTTCACCGCCGGCAGCGAGGAATCGGCACCCACGCGCTCCTGGAGGTCGCGCAGCACTTCGCGGAAGGCGAGGCGGTCGGCGTCGTACAGCGCCGGATCGGATTCGATGTAGTCCAGCAGCGCGGCCACCGCATCGAGGCGGCGCGGGTCCTTGTCCTTCAGCAGCTGGCCGAAGGCATCGCCGATGCGTTCGCGTTGGGTCAGGCCGTCATGGAACAGGCCCTGGCCAACGCGGGTGGAGGTGGCGCGGTCGCGTTCGGACTGCTGCGTCTCGTCGGCGAGCAGCACGATGATGCGACGGTAGTTGTCGAGTAGCTGCGCCAGCTGTTGTTGCAGCGCGGCCTGTGCCGGCAGCGCGCCGGCAGGCGCCACTGTAGCCGGGTTCGCGCCGGCAGCCGGTGGTGTTGCCGGTGTGGCGCTTTCTTCGCCACGCTGGCAGGCGGCCAGCCACAACACGGAGGCCAACAGCAGTAGTCGTGACAGGCGCATCGCGATCATGACGGCATTCCTTGCGTCTTGCATGCAGAAGGCCCGCCGGGTGGCGGGCCTTCTGGGGATTACTGGTTGTGCAGGTTGGACTGGACGATCTTGCTCGGCGACTCGCCGTGCTGCTTGATCATCCACCACTGGATCAGCAGGCCCAGGCCGCCGTTGACCACCCAGTAGAGCACCAGGCCGGCCGGCATGAAGGCCATCATGACGCCGAACACCAGCGGCATGAACTGCATCATCTTCGCCTGCACCGGATCCATGCCCGGGGTCGGGGTCAGCTTCTGCGTCAGCCACATGATCACCATGTTGATGATCGGCAGGATGAAGTACGGGTCACGCGCGGTCAGGTCCTGGATCCAGCCCAGCCACGGCGCCTGGCGCAGTTCGACCGACTCCACCAGCACCCAGTACAGCGCGAAGAAGATCGGCATCTGGATGAGGATCGGCAGGCAGCCGCCCATCGGATTGATCTTCTCCTTCTTGAACAGCTCCATCATCGCCTGCTGGTACTTCTGGCGATCCTCGCCGTAGCGCTCCTTCAGCTGCGCCAGGCGCGGCTGGAACTTGCGCATCTTGGCGCCGGACTTGTACTGCGTCGCCGACAGCGGATACAGCGCCAGGCGCAGCAGCACGACCAGGCCGATGATCGCCCAGCCCCAGTTGTGCAGCAGGGTGTACAGGTGGCTCAGCACCCAGAACAGGCCCTGGCCGATGATCGCCATCACCGAGAAGCGGCTGTAGTCGACCACGCGGTCCAGACCCGGCACCTGTTCCTTGGCAATCAGGCTGACCAGCTTCGGGCCCACCCACAGGCGCGCTTCGGTGCTGGCCTTCTGGCCCGGCGCGACGGTGAAGCCCGGGCCGCGCAGTTCGAGCACGTCGGCGCCGCGGTCCTGCGAGAGCTTGAGCAGCGAGCTGCTGTCGGGCTGCGGAATCCAGCCGGTGAAGAACTGGTGCTGCAGCATCGCGATCCAGCCACCCTGGATGATGCTGTCGACGCTGCCATCCTTGAGGTAGTCCTGGAACGCGCGACGCTCGTAGCTCTTGTCGGTGGTGAACCAGGTCGCGCCGTTGAAGCTCAGGCTGTCCGGATTCATCATGCTGCGGCTGAGGATGGTCGGCACGCGGCTGAGCTTGCGATAGACGTAGGCGTTCCAGGTGCCGGTACCGGCGTTGGTGACCTCATCGCGCACTTCGATGGCGTAGCGGCCACGCTCCAGCGTGAAGGTGCGGCGGATGGTCACGCCATCCGGGCTGGTCCACACGAACGGCACGACCAGCTTGTCCTGGCCGTCGGCGAGCACGAATTCGGTGGCGGGCTGCTCCAGGCGGAACCCGCCCGGACCCGGCACGGCGGCACCCTTGTCGCTGGCCCAGCCGCTGATCGCGCTGTACGGGTGTGCCGGATCCTCGGTCAGCAGGCTGACCGGCGGCGCGCCGGCCTGCTTGGTCTGCGGGAACTGCAGCAGGTCGGCGTCGAGCACGCTGCGGCCATCCAGCTTCAGGCGCAGCACGTCGGTGGTGACGGTGACGACCTGGGCCGGCGCGGCGGGCGCGGCAACGGCCGGCGTGGCGGTGCTGCCCGGCACGGTTGCCTGCGGCACGCCGTTGGCGTCGGCGGACGGCACGCTGGTCTGCGCCGTGGGGGTCTGCGTCGGCTCGGGTGCGGCCTTTTCACGGCCCCACTCCATCCACAGGAAGGCGGCCACCATCAGCCAGGCAAGCAACAGGATTACGCGGGTCTGGTTCATCAGGCAGCAACTCGGCTCAGTCGGAACGCCGTTCCGGCTCGGTCAATGGAGAGGATGAAAGGTGTGCATCCGGGCGCGGCGGCATTGTGACGCCCGCGGCTGGCACGGGCAATGCGCCCGCACGGCACAGCACGCGCAGGAAGGCGTCACGGATTTCCGGATGGCTGGCGCGCGCGGCAGCCGAACGGGCGACCACGACATAGTCCCCGCCCGCCAGGTCTGGCGGCAGGTGACGGAAGGCTTCGCGGAGCACACGCTTGATGCGGTTGCGCCCGACGGCGCGCTTGTCGACTTTGCGCGACACGGCCATGCCCAACCGGGCAGGACCTTCCTGCGGGCGCCAGTGCAAGCTCATGAGCGGGTCGGAGCAGCGACGGCTGTTGTCGAAGACGACAGCATATTCCGCGCGCGAACGAACCCGCGCAGAGCGAGGGAATCGCCTGCGCGGGTCGGTATCGATCACGGTCTGGATTGCCTGGGCCGCGTTCAGCGGCGCGGCAATCAAGCGCTCAGGCGCTTGCGGCCCTTGGCGCGGCGACGAGCCAGCACCTTGCGGCCGTCGGCCGTCTTCATGCGGGCACGGAAACCGTGGTCGCGCTTGCGCTTGAGGTTGCTGGGCTGGTAGGTGCGCTTGGTGGCCATGGGGGCCTCTGTAGGTGATGGGTACGAAAGAACCGGAAATTCTAGAGGTATGCCCCCGCTGCGGTCAAGTCGCATGGTGGCAGCGCACTCACGAGCCTGTGGATGTGCCTGTGAATAAATATGGGAAAACCCTCCCCCCGGTGGTAGTCTGGCCCATCCGTTTTCTGCCTCCCGTGCCGATGCATGGCGGATGCCTGCGCGCCCGGAAGGCCCATGATGAATACACTTTGATGGATGCTTGGCCCCGTTGCCTGGAACGTCTCGAGGCGGAATTCCCGCCCGAAGATGTCCACACCTGGTTGAAACCCCTGCAGGCCGACGAGCGTGCCGACAGCGTCGTGCTGTACGCCCCGAACGCCTTCATCGTCGAGCAGGTGCGCGAACGCTACCTGTCGCGGATCCGCGAGCTGCTGAACCACTACGTCGGCAACGGCGAGGTGGCGCTGGCCGTGGGTTCGCGCCCGAAGCCGATCGAACCGGTCGCACCCACCGCCCCGCTGGCGGCCGCGGTGGCCCAGGCGGTGGCGCCGCAGGCGGCCCCGGTGCCGTTCGCCGGCAACCTGGACACCCACTACACGTTCGACAACTTCGTGGAAGGCCGCAGCAACCAGCTCGGCCGCGCCGCGGCGCTGCAGGCCGCGCAGAAGCCGGGCGATCGCGCGCACAACCCGCTGCTGCTGTACGGGAGCACCGGCCTGGGCAAGACCCACCTGATGTTCGCGGCTGGCAACGCCATGCGCCAGGCCAACCCGCATGCCAAGGTCATGTACCTGCGCTCGGAACAGTTCTTCAGCGCGATGATCCGTGCGCTGCAGGACAAGGCGATGGACCAGTTCAAGCGCCAGTTCCAGCAGATCGACGCGCTGCTGATCGACGACATCCAGTTCTTCGCCGGCAAGGACCGCACGCAGGAGGAGTTCTTCCACACCTTCAACGCGCTGTTCGATGGCCGCCAGCAGATCATCCTGACCTGCGACCGCTATCCGCGCGAAGTGGAAGGCCTGGAACCGCGGTTGAAGTCGCGCCTGGCCTGGGGCCTGTCGGTGGCGATCGATCCGCCGGACTTCGAGACCCGCGCGGCCATCGTGCTGGCCAAGGCACGCGAACGTGGCGCGGAGATTCCGGACGACGTCGCGTTCCTGATCGCCAAGAAGATGCGTTCCAACGTGCGCGACCTCGAAGGTGCGCTCAACACGCTGACCGCGCGCGCCAATTTCACCGGCCGCACGATCACCGTGGAATTCGCGCAGGAAACGCTGCGCGACCTGCTGCGGGCGCAGCAGCAGGCGATTGGCATCCCCAACATCCAGAAGACCGTGGCCGATTACTACGGCCTGCAGATGAAGGACCTGCTGTCCAAGCGCCGTACCCGTTCGCTGGCGCGTCCGCGCCAGGTCGCGATGGCGCTGGCCAAGGAGCTGACCGAACACAGCCTGCCGGAGATTGGCGATGCGTTCGCCGGCCGCGACCACACCACGGTGCTGCATGCCTGCCGGCAGATCCGCACCCTGATGGAGACCGACGGCAAGCTGCGCGAGGACTGGGACAAGCTGATCCGCAAGCTGAGCGAGTAAGCCGCGACACGAAGTTCCGGCGCACGCGCACAGGCGGGAAAATTCAGTGCATGATTTGCGCGCAAGGCCGGGAGAAACTGTGGATAAGATTCGTCGGGGACGAACCGGAAAAACTATCCACAGGTTTTACCCCAGACGCCGGGGCAGTAATCCAAAGGGTTTCGAGTAGAAATTACCCTTTAATAACAATAGGTTAAGGTGGTTTTCCGCGAAAAACGCGCCTACCATCACCACCAAGCTTTTGATTTATTCCACATCTTTAAAAGCATAGGGGCACGGAACCACATGCGTTTCACACTGCAGCGCGAAGCCTTCCTCAAGCCACTGGCCCAAGTGGTCAATGTGGTTGAACGCCGCCAGACACTGCCCGTGCTGGCCAACTTCCTGGTCCAGGTCCAGAACGGCCAGCTGTCGCTGACCGGCACGGATCTCGAGGTGGAAATGATTTCGCGCATCGCGGTGGAGGATGCGCAGGACGGTGAGACCACGATTCCGGCCCGCAAGCTGTTCGAGATCGTGCGCGCACTGCCCGATGGCAGCCGGGTCACGGTGTCGCAGTCGGGCGAGAAGGTCACGGTGCAGGCGGGACGCAGCCGTTTCACGCTGGCGACGCTGCCGGCGAACGACTTCCCGTCTGTCGATGAAGTCGAAGCCACCGAGCGCGTCGTGGTACCGGAAGCCGGCCTGAAGGAGCTGATCGAGCGCACGGCGTTCGCGATGGCGCAGCAGGACGTGCGCTATTACCTCAATGGCCTGCTGTTCGACCTGCGTGATTCGACGCTGCGCTGCGTGGCCACCGACGGCCACCGCCTGGCGCTGTGCGAAACCGAGCTGGACGGCAGCATGGGCACCAAGCGCCAGATCATCGTGCCGCGCAAGGGCGTGACCGAGCTGCAGCGCCTGCTCGAAGGCGGCGACCGCGCGCTTGAGCTGGAAGTCGGCCGCAGCCACGTGCGCGTGAAGCGCGACGATGTGACCTTCACCTCCAAGCTGATCGACGGCCGCTTCCCGGATTACGAGGCGGTGATTCCGATCGGTGCCGATCGCGAGGTCAAGGTCGACCGCGAGGCGCTGCGTGCGTCGCTGCAGCGTGCGGCGATTCTGTCGAACGAGAAGTACCGCGGCGTTCGCGTCGAGGTGTCGCCGGGTCAGCTGAAGATCAGCGCGCATAACCCGGAGCAGGAAGAGGCGCAGGAAGAGATCGAGGCCGACACCAAGGTGTCCGACCTGGCGATCGGCTTCAACGTGAACTACCTGTTGGACGCCCTGTCCGCGCTGCGCGATGAGCACATAGTCATCCAGCTGCGTGACGCGAACTCCTCGGCGCTGGTGCGTGAGGCGAGCAGCGAGAAGTCGCGTCACGTGGTGATGCCGCTGCGCCTCTGATTCGTGTTTCACGTGGAACCGAGAGAGCCCGGGGAGACCTCGGGCTTTTTCTTTATCTCGGCTCTGTTCTACAGCTTTTTAGAAGATATAAATCAAGAGCTATGTGGTGCTTGGTAGGACAGATTTCGTTGGAAAACTCACTAAGTCACTGAATTAGCTTCGGAAACTGGGGTTGAAACCCCCTGGAAAAACCACGTTCAAGCCTGGGGATGGGCTGTGGACAGTGCAATCGCGCTGCCATCCCGCTTGAGTTGTCCACAGATTGCCCTCAACTCCTACACCTCGGCGGCTTCCGCGGATGGCTGCCGGTCCGTCCGGCTCTCCCGTATGCTGGCGGGCCGATCCAGTGCCTCCGGCACGATCCTTCCCCTCCCCCGCGGCCGAATGCTGATCAATCGACTTGCCCTGCACCGCTTCCGCCGCTTCGACAGCGTGGAGTGGGCGCCTGCGCCGGGCTTGAACGTCGTGGTCGGCGATAACGGCGCGGGAAAGACCAGCCTGCTTGAAGCCCTGCACCTCATGGCCTATGGCCGCAGTTTCCGCGGGCGCGTTCGCGATGGCCTGGTGCGCCAGGGCGCCGAGGATCTGGAAGTGTTCGTCGAGTGGCAGGAGCATCTGGAAGATCCGTCGGCACGCAAGCGCCGCGCCGGTCTGCGCCATAGCGGGCAGTCCTGGCGGGGTCGGCTGGATGGCCAGGACGTACAGCAGCTTGGGAATCTGTGCGCGGCGCTGGCCGTGGTGACATTCGAGCCCGGTAGCCACGCCTTGATCAGCGGCAGCGGCGAAACCCGTCGGCGCTTCATGGACTGGGCACTGTTCCACGTGGAACCGGACTTCCTCCAGCTCTGGCGCCGCTATTCGCGTGCCCTGAAGCAGCGTAATGCCCTGCTCAAGCAGGGCGGGGCCGCCGCCTCGCTGGATGCCTGGGACCGGGAACTCGGGGAATCGGGAGAATTGCTGACGCTCCGGCGTCGGGCCTACCTGGAGCGCCTCCAGGAAAAGGCAGTTCCCCTCGCGGCCAATATCGCTCCGGGCCTCGGCCTGCAGGGCCTGATGTTCCAGCCCGGGTGGCGCCGACATGAGGTGCCGCTGGCCGATGCCCTGCTGCTATCGCGCGAACGCGACCGGCAGTACGGCTACACCTCGGTCGGCCCGCATCGGGCGGACTGGGTTCCGGAATTCCTGGAACTGCCGGGCACCCAGGCGCTTTCCCGGGGACAGGCCAAACTCACCGCGCTGGCCTGCCTGCTGGCCCAGGCCGAGGACTTCGCGGACCAGCGCGGCGAATGGCCGGTGATCGCGTTGGATGACCTGGCGTCCGAACTGGATCGCCACCACCAGCAGCGCGTGCTGGCGCGACTGGTAGCGGGTCAGGCACAGGTGCTGATCACCGCCACCGAAGCGCCCGCCCTGCTGGAAGCATGGACGCCCGCCCGGTTCCACGTGGAACACGGGCAGATTACCGCGATCGCATGAATGGGCAGCCCCGCCATTCATGCCCGCCGGGCCACAGGGGCCCGGCTGCTATAATTCACCTGCTATCCCCCTATCTCCGGAGTGGCGCGCCTCCCGCGTCGCCGCCCGCGCAGTGGAGCCCACGGCAAAGCGCATGACCGACGAACAGAACACCCCGGCCAACAACGGCAATTACGACGCGAACAGCATCACCGCCCTGGAAGGCCTGGAGGCGGTTCGCAAGCGTCCCGGCATGTACATCGGTGACGTCCACGACGGCACCGGTCTGCACCACATGGTGTTCGAGGTCGTCGACAACTCCATCGACGAAGCCCTCGCCGGCCACGCCGACAACGTCACCGTGACGATCCACGCCGACGGTTCGGTGTCCGTGTCCGACAACGGCCGCGGCATTCCGGTCGGCAAGCACGAGCAGATGAGCAAGAAGCTCGACCGCGAAGTCTCCGCGGCCGAGGTCGTGATGACCGTGCTGCACGCTGGCGGCAAGTTCGATGACAACAGCTACAAGGTGTCCGGCGGCCTGCACGGCGTGGGCGTCAGCGTGGTCAACGCGCTGTCGGAGAAGCTGCTGCTGGACATCTACCAGGGCGGCTTCCACTACCAGCAGGAATACAGCAACGGCGCGGCCGTGACCCCGCTGCAGAAGCTCGAAGCGAGCACCAAGCGCGGCACGACCGTGCGCTTCTGGCCGTCGGTGAAGGCGTTCAACGGCAACGTCGAGTTCCATTACGAGATCCTGGCGCGCCGCCTGCGCGAGCTGTCGTTCCTCAACTCCGGCGTCAAGATCGTCCTCACCGACGAGCGCGGCGACGGCCGCCGCGACGACTTCCACTACGAAGGCGGCATCCGCAGTTTCGTGGAGCACCTGGCGCAGCTGAAGACCCCGCTGCACCCGAACGTCATCGCGGTCAGCGGCGAACACAACGGCATCACCGTCGAGGTGGCGCTGCAGTGGACCGACTCCTACCAGGAGACGATGTACTGCTTCACCAACAACATTCCGCAGAAGGACGGCGGTACCCACCTGGCCGGCTTCCGCGGCGCGCTGACGCGCGTGTTGAACAACTACATCGAGCAGAACGGCATCGCCAAGCAGGCGAAGATCTCGCTGACCGGCGACGACATGCGCGAAGGCATGATCGCCGTGCTCTCGGTGAAGGTGCCGGATCCGAGCTTCTCCTCGCAGACCAAGGAAAAGCTGGTCAGCTCCGATGTGCGTCCGGCGGTGGAAAACGCCTTCGGTGCGCGCCTGGAAGAGTTCCTGCAGGAAAACCCGAACGAAGCGCGCGCCATCGCCGGCAAGATCGTCGATGCGGCGCGTGCGCGCGAAGCCGCGCGCAAGGCCCGCGACCTCACCCGTCGCAAGGGCGCGCTCGATATCGCCGGCCTGCCCGGTAAGCTGGCCGACTGCCAGGAAAAGGATCCGGCCCTGTCGGAGCTTTTCATCGTCGAGGGTGACTCGGCAGGTGGCTCGGCCAAGCAGGGCCGCAACCGCAAGAACCAGGCGGTGCTGCCGCTGCGCGGCAAGATCCTCAACGTGGAACGCGCCCGCTTCGACCGCATGCTGGCTTCCGACCAGGTCGGTACGCTGATCACCGCGCTGGGCACCGGCATCGGTCGCGACGAGTACAACCCGGACAAGCTGCGCTACCACCGCATCATCATCATGACCGACGCCGACGTCGACGGCGCGCACATCCGCACGCTGCTGCTGACGTTCTTCTACCGGCAGATGCCGGAGCTGATCGAGCGCGGCCACGTCTACATCGGCCTGCCGCCGCTGTACAAGATCAAGCAGGGCAAGCAGGAGCTGTACCTGAAGGACGACGCGGCGCTCAACGCCTACCTCGCCAACAACGCCGTCGAAGGTGCTTCGCTGGTGCCGGCGGCGGGCGAACCCGCGATCGAGGGCGTGGCGCTGGAGAAGCTGCTGCTCGTCTACTCGAATGCGAAGGACGCCATCGCCCGCAACGCGCACCGCTACGACACGCGCCTGCTCGACGCGTTGATCGACTACGTGCCGCTGGACCTGGAGCACCTGCGCAACCCGGCACCGGGCCAGGGCCTGGACGCGCTCGGCGCGAGCCTGAACCAGGGCAGCCTGGGCACGCCGAACTACGCCATCACGCTGCAGGAACCGAACGACCAGCGCCCCGCCGCGCTGGAAGTCGTGCGGCGCCACATGGGCGAGGAAGCGCGGATCTTCATCCCGCTTTCCGCGTTCGAGACCGGCGAGCTGCGCCCGCTGCACGAGGCGGCCAAGCTGTTCCATGGCCTGATCCGCGAAGGCGCGCAGATCGTCCGTGGCAGCAAGTCGCAGTCGATCGAATCCTTCGCCCAGGCCCAGGCCTGGCTGCTGGAGGAAGCGAAGAAGGGCCGCCAGATCCAGCGCTTCAAGGGCCTGGGCGAAATGAATCCGGAACAGCTGTGGGACACCACGGTGAACCCGGAGACGCGCCGCATGCTGCAGGTCCGCATCGAGGACGCCGTGGCCGCCGACCAGATCTTCAGCACGCTGATGGGCGACGTGGTCGAACCGCGCCGCGATTTCATCGAGGACAACGCGCTCAAGGTCGCCAACCTCGATATCTGACATCATCGGTACGGACGTCGCATCGGGGAGCGATGCGACGTCCTTCTTCCCGCCGCGCAGGAATGCGATGAACGATCTACCCGTGTCCCCGCCTCCCGCCGTGGAGGCGTTGTCCGCACCGGCACCCGTCGCGCCCGTGGTTGATCGCGCGCCGGTGCTCAACTTCTTCCTCGACGCACTGATCGCCCTGGTGATCCTGCTGGTGGTCAGCATCGCCGGCGGCCTGGTCTGGGGCGTCCTGCGTGGTTTCCAGGTGGTGTTCGAGGCGCGCTCGCGCGGCGTCGAGATCGACCCGGCCCAGGTGGCGCACCAGCTCGGCCAGCCCGGTGCCATGGCGCAGCTGTTGATGGCCCTGGTCAGTACCGGCGCGGCCGCGCTGGTGGTGTACTTCTGGCGCCGCCGCGCCAGCCGCGCCGAACGCCAGCAGTCCTGGGCTGCGCTGCGCCAGCCGCGGACCTGGGGCCTGGCGGTGTTGGTGGCGGTGGGCGTGTTCTGCTTCAGCACCGCGACGGGCATGCTCGCCGATCGCCTCGACATCAAGCCGGTGCCCACCAACCTCTCGCTGATGAGCGACCTGCTCGCGCAGTGGCCGTTGTCGGCGGTGCTGTTCGCGGTGCTGCTGGCGCCGGCGTACGAAGAGCTGTTGTTCCGCCGCGTGCTGTTCGGGCGCCTGCTTGCCGCGGGCCGCCCGGTGCTGGGCATCGTGCTCAGCAGCCTGGCTTTCGCGCTGCTGCATGAAATCCCCGGCCTGAGCGGCAACGGCGTGCTCGCCATCTGCCAGTTGTGGCTGGTGTACGGCGCCATGGGCGCGGCGTTCGCCTGGCTCTACTGGCGCACCGGTTCGTTGTGGGCGGCGATCCTCGCCCATGGCCTCAACAACGCCATCGCCATGGCGGCGCTGTACTGGTTCGGATTGCAGTAGTTCGATTGACGAAAAGTTAAGCCGAGCCTGCCAGAATTCCCTCGAACCTTCGGGGGATCCGGATGAACAAACTCGTGACATTGGGTGTCGTGCTGGCGCTGGCGTTGTCGGCCTGTGCAACCACCACCTCACCCACCGGGCGCAAGCAGATGATCGGTGGCGTCTCGCAGCAGCAGCTCGACCAGCTGGGCGCGCAGGCATTCGCCGAAACCAAGTCGAAGGAAAAGATCAGCAGCGACGGCAAGCAGATCGCGTACGTGAAGTGCGTGGTCAACGCGCTGGTCGCGCAGCTGCCGCCGCAGTGGCGCAATACCGCCTGGGAGACCGCGGTGTTTGTCGATGACGAACCCAACGCGTTCGCGCTGCCGGGCGGCAAGGTCGGCGTCAACACCGGCATCTTCAAGGTCGCCAAGACGCAGGACCAGCTCGCCGCGGTGCTCGGCCACGAAATCGGCCATGTGATCTCGCGGCACCACGAAGAGCGCATCACGCGCCAGATGGGCGCGCAGACCGGGCTGTCGGTGATTGGTGCGCTGGCCGGTGCGGCCTATGGCGGCAACGCCGCCAGCGCGGTCAACCAGATCGGCGGCATGACCGCGCAGACCGCGTTCCTGCTGCCCGGCTCGCGTACCCAGGAAAGCGAGGCCGATATCGTCGGTCAGCGCCTGATGGCCGAAGCAGGCTTCGATCCGTCACAAGCGGTCAACCTGTGGCAGAACATGATGGCGGCAGGAGGCGCGCGTTCGCCGCAGTGGCTGTCCACCCACCCGGATCCAGCCAACCGCATCCGCGAACTGCAACGCGACGCGCCCTCGCTGATGCCGGTCTATGAACAGGCCAAACGCGATGGCAGGAGTCCCCGTTGCGGCTAGACGGTGGCGTATTGCTGCACCCCAGCATGGAAACCGTTTTCTGTGCGTGAAAGTTTCTGCTAAGTTTGCCGGCTCTGTTTTTCGTACGGCCAGCGTTTCCTTCCAGCGTCGCCCAGGCGGCGCCCGACCGAGGTGATCATGAAACAGCCCTATCGCAACAAAGCCCTGCTGACCCTGCTCATTGCCGCTGCCCTGGGCGGTGCCGTTGTCACGGATGCGATGGCGCAGTCGGATTCCGGTCGTCGCAGTTCGCGCTCGGCCAAGGCCGAAGTGCTGTTCCCGAACGCGACCCGCGAGGAACCGAAGGAAAAGACCTCGGCCAAGCTCGGCAGCAAGTTGCAGAAGCTGATCGACACCTTCAACAAGGGCGAGGACTACCCCGCCGTGCGCGCGCAGGCCGATGAGATCATCGCCAACCCGGCCGCGAACAACGCCGACAAGTCGATCGCCTCGCAGCTCGCCGCGCAGTCCGCGTACAACCTGGACGACACCGCCGCCGCGAAGACCTACCTGCAGCAGGCGATCACCCTCAACGGCCTGGACAACAACGGCCACTTCCAGTCGATGCTGATGCTGGCGCAGCTGGAACTGCAGGACAACCAGTACCAGGAAGGCCTGGCCACGCTCGACAAGTACCTGGCCGAGACCAAGTCGCAGAAGCCGGAAGACCTGATCCTGAAGGGCCAGGCGCTGTACCAGGCCGAGCGCTACCAGGAAGCGATCCCGGTGCTGAAGCAGGCCATCGCCGCCTCGCCGGAACCGAAGGACAGCTGGAACCAGCTGCTGATGGCCGCGTACGCCGAAGCCGGCCAGACCGGTGAAGCCGTCGCCGCCGCCGAGCAGCTCGCCGCCAAGAACCCGGGCGACAAGAAGGCCCAGCTCAACCTGGCGAGCATGTACATGCAGGCCGACCAGATGGACAAGGCCGCCGCGGTCATGGACAAGCTGCGCGCCAGTGGCCAGCTGACCGAGGAGCGCGAGTACAAGCAGCTCTATTCGATCTACGCGAATACGGACAACAAGGAAAAGGACGTCATCGCGGTCATCAACGAGGGTATCTCCAAGGGCGTCCTCAAGCCGGACTACCAGACCTACCTGGCGCTGGCCCAGTCGTACTACTACACCGACCAGCTGCCGCAGGCGATCGAGAACTGGCAGAAGGCCGCTCCCCTCTCCAAGGACGGTGAGACCTACCTGAACCTGGCCAAGGTCCTCAAGAACGAGGGGCGTACCGCCGAGGCCAAGCAGGCGGCTCAGCAGGCGCTGGCCAAGGGCGTGAAGAAGCCCGACGACGCCAAGAAGATCATCAACGGCAAATAAGGCCGCAAAAAAACGCCCGGAACCCTGTGCATAAGTGGCTACAGGGCCCGGGATTGGTATAAGCTTGGAGGTTCCTGCGGTGTCAGAGCCGCCCGATCAGGGGATCACGCCAGTGATCCAGGCCCCCACAGAAAGAGTCATTGGCGCATGACGGAACAATATGTTGTCCACAGGTATGACCAGGATACCGGGAACCAGGGTTTGAGCTGGCCCCGCATCGTTGGTATTGCCTTCGTAATCGCTTTGCATCTGGCTGCCCTGATGCTGCTGCTGATTCCCGCCGTCGCGCCGAAGGCCGTCGCCGAGAAGGAGCGCAACGTCATGGTGACGATCGTCGACGCTCCGCCGCCGCCGCCCCCGCCGCCGCCGCCG